>CALASV010000410.1 GCA_937888895.1 uncultured Clostridia bacterium
CTTGCGGACGACGCTCTTCAGCTGGGCACCCCAGGTGGTGACGGTCACTTTCAGGTATTCGTTTTCAATGGTAAATTCCTTTGCCATATCAGCAGCCTCCCGATAATTGGTAAAAATATCATATAACCACAAATTGAGACAATCATACCTTCAAATAAGTATGGGGATGTATATATAATTTTTATATCATGGTATCCTTCGTTTATAGGTAGTCCTATAAATGTATCATTAATTTTTTCATATTCAGTTAATTTATCATCAACAAAAATTGTAAATCCTTTTTCTTCATATGGGATAGATAATACAAAATATCCATTCTCTGATACATTTATACCCCCAACTATTTCATCACCCTTTGTTTTCTCTTTATCTATAATATAATTCATTGTATTTTGAAGTGCAGTATCAGAATGATACGCTTTTAATTTAGTGACTGCCATCACTTATACACCATCCTTTCCTTTAGATGTCGTAGAAGGAGTGGTTCTTCGTCGTTTATATCCATGCGTAGATACTTTTTTATATAGTTTCTTACGAACCTCATCATAAAGTTCACTTCGCATTCGAGTAACATAACGCCAAATATCATTACTTGTTGTATTGATTTGTAGCAATAGTTGTTTCCACTCGATTAGTTCTTGTTCGGATAAAATGCCAGTACGAGAAAACGAAGGTAGAAAAGCATACATCGTTTGCAAGAGTTGGTCTATTTTTTCTACATAATCATCAATATCAGCAAAATCAATCGTAAGTTCTACCGCAGAATGTTTCATTAACATATCTCGAATATATTCGGATAACGTCATATTTTTTTGTTTCGCTTCTTGTTGTAATCTTTCATATGTATTTTCTTCTACAAAGGTTTGAATTCGTTTCATAAGCATCTCCTAATAATAAAAAGTAGAACAGTAGTAATTGAAACCATAAATCGTGTAGTGTTTACGAGCAAAGCGAGTATCATTCCAAGCTTGTGAGGAAGGGTTTGGTTCTCCAACTAGGGGAAGGGCGAGAAGCCCTTCGAATCGTATGCCGAGTAGGCATACTGTGGTTCAAGAGTCTAAAAAAAGCTATCCTCTGTTCTCTTGCAGAAAGAAAAGGTTGTAAACTGACATAATTCACTCAAAGAGATGGAAAAAAGTTGAGGTAAAATTATATTGCAGAAACAAAAAAGAAAGCGTTCTGTTCGGAATAGGATACAGGATTTTCACAAATAGCTACCGATAGTTTTTGTTATTTCTAAGCTACATTGTAAAGCTAGAAGTATTCTTTGCTTTTATTACCAACATCAGTCCCAAAAGAGAAAGATACTATAGCGTATGACAAAAGTAGAGTTCATAACTATGTTACATAAGGAATTGTAATAAGAAAAATGCAAGAAAAACTACGATAGGAAGTTTCTATTGCAACTGATATAAGATATAAAAAAAAGAGAAAATTTTAGAAAAAAAGAGAAGATTTTTTGTGAAAAAGAAAAAATAGCAACCTATTCTACCGACAGGGATAGAAATTATTAGTTTCTATCTCTATGGATGGGAGGTGGGCAATTGAAAAAAGTGATTTATTTAAATTATGATTTATCAAAACAAGAAGAATTGCAATGTTATCAGTTTTTAGAAAGTTTAGGTAGGTCAAAAAAATCATTCATCAATACGTTATTAAGAAGTTCTGGACTATTAAGGAATTATCCACAACAGTATGTAGTCATTGAGAAAACAAAACAAGGAAATGAGAAACAAAAGAAACGAGTTCAAGCAGAAGAAACGCAAGGAATAAACTCGCGACAAGTACCAGCACAAATAGAAAAATCTGTGCCAATAGCAGCACCAACATTGGAAGCAGAAGAATCTAAAGATATGGTATTATTTTCTCAAGAACAGAAAGACAATATTGTTGTATCAAGTCAACAACGATATGCTGTATTTACTTTAGAACAACAAAAAGAAATAGAACAGCTAGGCTTAGATATCGATTCTCTTTCTGATATTCAGTGGAAGGATATGGTGGATAGTGTAAAAGATGGTGTATCGATAAAAGTAGCATTTAGAAGTGCTCAATTTATATCGTGACAAGGAGGAGTTTACAATGAACCGAACAATCGCAGTGGATACAGGAAAATTTGCTACAAAGGCACTGATGAGAAGAACAGATGGAACAGAGAGATTTCTATCTTTTCGAACAAAGATGCAGGAAACTAGGAAAACCGAAGTAAAAGGAAAAAGTTTTATTGTAGAGTATAAAAATAAACGATATTTACTTGGAGAACAAGCAGAAGTGATTTCTTCTAAAACAACGAAAGCAGAAGAAATGCATCGAATTGCAACCTATACAGCATTAGCACAATTGGCCGATTCTGGAGATAATATTGTGGTTGTACTAGGATGTCCTCTTTCTGTATATGAAAATGCAGAAAGCAAACGACAGTATAAAGAATATATGTTTCCAGAACGACAAATTCATATTAAAGTGAATGACACAACAAAACATTTGAATATAACCAGTGTGATTGTTTTGCCAGAGAGTTCAGGTGTTATTTACTTAGAACAAGAATTATGTGAGAAATCAGTAGTAGGTATTATCGACATTGGTGGCTTAAATGTAAATTGTTGTGTTTATAATAAGACAGTTCCAGTACTTCCAACGTTATATACAGATAATCTTGGCTCGAACGTATTATTACAAGAATTGAAAAACGCATTAGCAATTAAGTATAATGAGGATATTCCTGATTGGATGATGGAAGATGTATTAACACAAGGATATTTAACGGATAATATGTCTTTGGATGGAGTCCGTGTTGGTTCTAGGGAATTTATTCGAGAGTTTAAGCAGAATCATATTCATAAGATTATTCAGAAATGCGAAGCGAATCATTGGAATTTAAGGACCACTCGTTTGATTTTTAGTGGTGGTACTTCCGAATTATTGAAAGAGGAAATAAAAACATTATTACCTGGAGCAACGATTCTTGCTGAACCAGCAAAGGCAAATGTGAGAGGTTTCTTAAAGGCTGTGATAGAGTAAAGGGAAACCGTAGACAGGCGAGGACGGGAGAATGAGGAGCGTTTACACCGTAGGCGGAGTTCCAGCGACGCCATAGGGTGTGCTCCGAGCTTTTTTTCCGTCCTCGCCGTAAGGAATGATGTCAATCGGATACTCGTAATCCACTTCGCTACTTACTCGTAACTAAATCAAATAAGTCCCTTACCCACCACTTAGTGCTTTGCACACTAGAAGTGGGGGACTTATTTGATTCGGTTAAACTCGCGAAATCCTACAGATTTTGCTCACTAAGAAATTACTATGCAATTTCTCAAATTCTTATTTATCAAAGGCTGGATTAATTGCATAAAAATTTTTAGAATTTAAATTTTCCTGTACTGTACGAAGTGCTTCACCAAATCTTTGAAAGTGAACGATTTCTCTTTCTCTTAAAAAACGAATTGGGTCACATACTTCCGAATCATGCACTAAACGTAAAATATTATCATACGTTGTTCTCGCTTTTTGCTCTGCTGCCAAATCTTCATGTAAGTCAGTAATCGGGTCACCCTTAGACTGAAAATAAGTCGCTGTAAACGGTGCTCCACTTGCTGCCTGAGGATACATTCCAAGTGTATGGTCTACATAATAATTCGCAAAAGGAGTGCCCTCAATCTGTTCAGGGGTTAAATTTCTAGTAAGTTGGTGAACAATCGTTGCAATAATTTCTTCGTGTGCCATTTCTTCCGTTCCAATATCAGTTAATAATCCTGCTACATTTGCATAAGGCATAGAATATCTTTGTGATAAATAACGACTTGCTGCAGCTTTTTCTCCATCTGGTCCACCAAACTGTGACAAAATCACCATAGCAAGTTTCGGATTTGTTGTTTTAATATTTACTGGATATTGCAATCTTTTTTCATAACTCCACATATACTACCTCCTAATTTTGCCATGGCCAAGGTCCACACACCCATTTCCATTCACTACAATCTACATTACCATAAGAACAGATTGGTCCAAACTGAGTTTCATATTCATCTACTGCAATTCTTCTCTGTCTTTGAATTTCATCATAATATAGCAATGCTTCTCTACAGTCTGGATGTGTATCTAAGAATAGTCTAAGCTCATCCATAGCAAAACTTAATTCTGTAATTTTCATCATTAACGGATTATTACACATAGTAGCCATTCTAGTTACATCTCCTTCCCTTAAAATCCAAATCTAAATCTCTAAATATTGTTCCACTTCTTAATGCTTGTGATAAAGAATACAAATTTTCATATGGTTGCCATGGCACATAAGCCATTGCTAATGCCATATTTTGTAATACTGTTTCCTTATTACAAGTATCCAAACAACCAGAGCAACCAGAAATCACAACTCCAGAACTAGTATTATCGAAACATTCATTACAACCATCATTACATACATTACAATCTTCTACACATGAATTACAATTTTCCGAACAAGTTGAGGCAGTATCAATACATGGACTACATACTTCTGGACAAGGCATAGGAATCGGAGCACACACTCCTACACCACCAGGTCTACCAATCGGACGTCCCATTGGACGATTTCCAAAAGGAGGCATCGGTGGTGTAATACATCTATTATTTTGTCTATTTGAATTCATAAAAATTCCTTTCTGTTCATACAATGTTTTATTATTACATTCTATGAATAGAAAGGAAATCTGTTACTCTTTCTATTAATTCCAAAACGTTTCCAATTTTTCTTTCATTATATCTACTGTTACAACCTCATGTGGAAACCATTCTCTTGGAAATAAATCTTGATACGTACTATATACAAATCGTTCATCTAATAATAATATTGCACCCTTATCTTCTGTTGTACGAATAACACGCCCTGCCGATTGCATTACTTTATTCATACCAGGATATAAATAAGCATACTCAAATCCTTTTCCATTTTTCTTATCAAAATAATTTTTGAATAATTCTTTTTCATTACATACCATGGGAAGTCCTGTTCCTACAATCACTGTTCCAATTAATCTGTCATTTCTTAAATCAATTCCTTCTCCAAAAATTCCACCCATCACACAAAATCCAACTGTACGTTTTGTAGGTTGTTCCGAAAATGCTTGTAAAAATTGTTCTTTTTCCACTTCTGTCATCATTGGATGTTGCACATAAAATTGCACTGACGGGTCTAAAAATGACAAAAGCAATTGTTCTTCTTCCTCTAGTTCTTCTTTTTGATTCACTTCTACCATTTTCCAATGAAGCATTTTTATTACTACTTCTACCATCTTTTCTAATATTTGATACGATGGAAAAAATACAAAATAGTTTCCAACCTTCGCCGATACAAATGCATCTAAATACATTGCTATTTTTTCAAATTCTTCTTTCGTACGTCTTTTATATTTTGTACTAACATCTTTTCCAATCATAAGCAAACGTCTTTCTGCTTGAAATGGAGATGGTACATAAATTGCATAATCGTCTACCTCTCCACCTAATTGTTCTTTATAATATCCAATTGGCAATAACGTAGCTGAAAACAAAATCGCAGAACGTCCTTTTTGTAATCGTTCTTTTAACCTTCTTGCTGGTTCAATGCAAAGAAGCTTTATACGAAAATTTCTTTCTGCTGTATAATCCGTATAAATTTGATATTCCCAGTCCATACATTCATAAACTGCAAGAAATCGACGAATTTCAAAATATAAAGTAAGTACAACTTCTTTTGTCTCTGCATCCAATATCGTTTCCTTTAAAAAATCTTCATATTCTGTTGATAATTGCATTAATGTAACAATAAAATCACCAATGTTCTCCCATACCTTAAAATCTTCACATTCTCGTTTCATACGAAGCAATACACTATTACAATTCTCTAAGTATTTTTCCATCGTTTTACTTTTTCCATGAATCAACCGCTTTACTAAAAGAAATTGCTCTTTTGTTATCTCTGCACTATACATTTCTCTTGCTCGTTCGACTAAATTATGAGCTTCATCAATTAAAAAAATAATATCTTGTTTTTTCTCCTCTGCAAAAAATCGTTTCAATGCTACATTTGGGTCAAATACATAATTATAATCACAAATAACAGCATCTGCCCAAACAGCTACATCTAAACACATTTCAAATGGACAAACCTGATGTTTTTGTGCATATTGCTCGATTAAATTTCTTGTAATAATTTCTTCTTGTGTCAACATATCAAACACTGCTTCATTCACTCTATCAAAATGCCCTTTTGCTCTAGGGCATTTTTCTGGATTACATTCTGGTTTTTCTAACACACAAATTTTTTCCTTAGAAGTAATTGTCACAAAACGAAATCTCATTCCTTGTTCCATCAATAAAGAAAACGTATCTTCTGCTACTGTACGAGCAATCGTCTTTGCTGTTAAATAAAAAATTCGAGAAGATAACCCTTCTCCCATCGCTTTTACTGCTGGAAAAATAGTAGAAATTGTTTTTCCAACTCCTGTTGGTGCTTCTACAAACAATTTTTTCTCACGCAAAATACTTCGATATACTCCTGATACAAACTCTTTTTGCCCTGGACGATAAGAAAAAGGAAACTCCAGCCCCTTCATACTTTCATTTCTTTTTTTTATCCAATTCTTTTGCCAAAATAACCATTTTACATATTCTTTTACAATACTCTCAAACCATTGTTTTAAGTCCTCTATTGCAAATATTGTTTCAAATCGCTTAATTACTTCTGTTTCTATATTACAATAAGTAAGCTGTACTCCTATTGATTCTAATTCACGCTGGACGGCATAAATATAGGCATAACATTTTGCTTGTGCTAAATGTACTTCTATAGGTTGTGTAATATAATTTAAGTCCAAATACATTGTTTTTATTTCATCAATCCAAATCTCTGGTTTTTTTTCTTCTCTATACCAAATACCATCTGCTCTACCTTCTACTGTTAAAAAAAGTTCCTCCTCATTCTCTATGAAAGGAAGTTCTATTTTTAATGTCACTTCCGATGTATAACTAGATGGCATACTTTTTTGAATTTTTCGATGAATCCTACTTCCTTCTTGCATAATATCTGAGTCTTTATATCCAGTTCCTCTTGTATTATCAATATCACCAGAGCGTAAAATAAACTCCACTAAATTTCGTACAGAAACACTAATTTTTTCTACCATTACAAAACTCCATTTCTTCCATTATAAGCACATCCCTATTTTTTATTGTATCATACCTCTTGACCATTGACAATCCATTCTCTTGTCCACTATAATAGAATTATCAAAACAACAAGGAGG
>CALASV010000411.1 GCA_937888895.1 uncultured Clostridia bacterium
TTTCCTTTTCTGCATGAATAATATTTGCAACTTTTTGAAATTGCTCGGCACTAGCAAGCGAACTACCACCGAATTTTACAACCTTACTCATATATTTGAAACCATCCTATCTTTCAAAACTTTCGTTACTATAATACTCTTTTTTTCAAGATAATCAAGCATTTTTTTCAAAAAATATGATATCATTTATAAAATCCTCTGTCCATTGATAACTAAGTGAAATGAAAGCCCCAACTTTTCTGCTGCCTTTCTACATAAAATCATACGATTCATAAAAATTTCAAAATAATCCATAACAGCACAAATGGAAGTATCTATCTTCAAATTCAACTCAATATGAGAATCTTTTTCTATAAAAACATCAGCTTCTCTTACCGAATAATTCACTCTATCATGAATATCAAACGTAGCAATATCATGATTTCTTACTCTTGTATAACGCACATCTGTCTTATCTGCTAAAATCAATGCTGCTGCCACTGCATTAACTGGAAATGCTGTACTTTCATCATGATTACCAATCGCTGTAATCACTGTTGAAATTTCTTCTGGTGACATACCAAGTCTATCTAAAATACGAAATGCCATCAATGCTCCACTTTGTGCATGTTCTACACGATTGATAACATTCCCAATATCATGTAAATATCCTGCAATTTTCGCTAATTCTACTTCTCGCTCCGAGTAACCAAGTGTTTCTAAAATACGACCTGCTAAGTTTGCCACTTTTCCCACATGAGTAAAGCTATGTTCCGTATAGCCAAGTGCAATTAATGATTCATCTGCCTTTTTAATATATGTTTTTACTGCATCATCTGCTACTATATCTTGCCAAGTTATCATATTTTTATTTCCTTTCTTATTCTTTATAACTCGGAAAACAAACTGTAATTTTTGTTCCTTTTCCTTCTTCACTTTTTTATTTAAAATACTACTTTAATTTCAGTACCTTTTCCCACTTCACTTTCCAGAAAAATCTGAGCTTCATGTTGTGCTACAATATGCTTTACAATCGCAAGTCCTAGTCCTGTTCCTCCTGATTCTTTCGAACGACTCTTATCTACTCGATAAAACCGTTCAAAAACTCGTTCTTGATGTTCTTTTGAAATACCAATTCCTGTATCACTTACAATTAAATAAATTTCTTGTATTCCTTTTTCTACTTGTACTTTTACGATACCATTCTCCACATTATAACGAATCGCATTTTCACAAAGATTCCAAAGCAATTCTTCTAATAATCCTTTATTTCCATACACAACCACACTTTCTCCAATATATCGTAAAGAAACTTTTCGTTTCCCTGCACTTACTCGAAGTCCCTCTATACAATTTCGTACTAATTCGGATAAAAAAACTGGTTGCATTGATACTTCATATTCTGTCCTATCCATTTCAGATAAATGTAAAATATCATTGATTAACGATAATAAACGTTGCGAATTATGTCTAATCTCTTTTGCATACTTTGCTACATCTTCTGCCTGTATCAACCCTGCTTCTAATAACTCAGAATAACCAGAAATTACAGTTAATGGCGTCTTTAATTCATGTGTTACATTGGCTGTAAACTCTTGTCTCATTTTCGCTGTACGCAAAATATCTTCGTGTTGAGCTCGAATGGTTGTTACAAAAGGGGTTAATTCCTTATAAGGAATGATTGCCTCATTTTTATCTAAATTAGAAGCTAATTCTTTTAGTGGGTGAATAATATTTCTTGCAAAAACTCGTGCTAATAAAACACAAAACAATACCATCAAGCCAAAGGAAAGTAACATTCCGGGAATGGCATTCAAAATAATATTCCAACCATTTTTTGCTGATTTTGCCAAACGGAGTACCGTTCCATCTTGCATTTTTACAGCATAATAATACATATTTTCATCTAATGTTTCGGATTCTCTAATATCTTTGCCTTCTCCTTGATGTAATGCTTGTATAAATTCTGGTCGATTTGCATGATTTTCCATTAAAGTTTGGTCTGCATCAGTATCTCCTAATACACTTCCATCTGCTGCTAACCAAGTAACACGAAGTACTTCTCCATCTAACTTTACTTCATACGTTTTTTCACTTTGATATAACTGTGTTCTCTCAAGCAACTGAGTATATGCCTTTAAATCTTCAAACACTTGCTGTTCAAACAATTGCCAAAATAAAAAAAGCATCAACCCCATCGTCAACATAGTAGCAAATAACGACGTTAAAATCAACTGTCGATTAATTTTTCTTCTCATTCTATCACATATCCTACATTTCTAATTGTTTTAATTCTTGTTCCCTCTGTTAACAATTTCTGTCTTAATGTTTTAATATGCATATCTACAGTTCTTGTTTCTCCTTCAAAATAAGTCCCCCAAACTTGCTCCATCATTTGCTCTCTTGTCAATACAATTCCCACATTTGCCATTAAAAATCGTAACAATTCATACTCTTTAAAGGTTAATTCACAAGGCTGTTCGTTTACAAATACTAATCGACGTTCTCCATCTACAACAATCCCACCCAGTTCTAATGTAGTTTCCTCTCGTTCACTTTTTGTTCTACGAAGTAGTGCTTTTACCCTTGACACTAATTCCATAATTCCAAATGGTTTTGTTAAATAATCATCAGCCCCCATATCTAAGCCTTTTACTTTATCTAACTCTGTCGATTTTGCAGTTAGTAAAAGAACAGGAAGTTTCCTTGTATGTTTTCTAGTGCGAATTTTCTTTAAAATCTCCAATCCATCTTCATCTGGCAACATAATATCTAATAATACTAAATCTGGAAGTTTTTCTTCTAATGTTTGATAAAATTCTTTTGCTGTTTCAAAAGACTTTATAACATGACCACTATTACTTAATGCAATTGTTTCAATTTCTCTAATATTTCTGTCATCTTCTACAATATAAATCAGTGCCATCTTATCCTCCTAAAAAATAAAAAGACAGTCACAAACCAGACAAAGAAATGATTCCGACCTGTGACTGCCAAACTATATTATTTATTTTCAATCGCTGGTAAACGATAATTCTGTTTCACTTCTTTATAAGCATATTTGAATGCTTCATTATCTACATTCTTTAAAGTATCTAAATATTCATGTGCTTCTATATCGTAATCTTCTGTCTGAATAATACTAACTGCCACATTCGAACAATGGTCAGATACTCTTTCATAATTGGTTAAAATATCTTGTAATATGAAACCTAGTTCAATTGTACATGCTCCTGCACGAAGTCTTTGTATATGACGGTCTTTAATTTTACGATTTAAATAATCAATTACTTCTTCTAATGGTTCTACTTTTTTTGCCATACGAATATCATCATATTCAAACGCTTCTACTGTCATATTTAAAATATCTTTAATAGCTCTTGTAAATACAGCAAGTTCTTCGCTTGCCTGCTTAGAAAATGATAACTTCTTCTCATGAATTTCTCTTGCTGTATCACAAATATTTACAGAATGGTCAGAAATACGCTCCCAGTTTCCAATTGCATGAATTAATGTATTGACCGTATGACTTTCCTTACTAGAAAGATTTCTAGAACTTAATTTTACTAAATAAGCACCTAATTCATCTTCATAACGGTCTACTAACGACTCCATATCCATCAGCTTTTTTTCTTTAGCTACATCATAATTATCTAATAACTCAATTGCACCAAACAAAGATTCCTTTGTAATTCTTGCCATCTCATCTGTTACATTTTTACACTGTTCTAATGCAAAAGATGGTGTATCTAAAAAACGCACATCCAATACTTTGAAATGTTCATCTTGCTTATCTACCTTAGAATCTTTAATTGTCATAATTGCTAATTTCTCAAGTAAACCTGAAAATGGTAACAATACTAAAGTTGCTGCAATATTAAATACACTATGCACAATCGCAATACCGCTTGCATCTGTTGCATCATTTAAAAATGGGAATGGTGCTACTGCATTAATCAAATAAAATACAATCATAAACAATGCTGTTCCAATAATATTAAAATACAAATGTACTGCAGCTGCTCTCTTTGCATTTTTACTTGCACCAGCAGAAGAAATAATTGCTGTTACACAAGTACCAATATTTTGACCCATAATAATAGGAATTGCTGTTCCAAAGGAAACTGCACCAGTCGCACAAAGAGCCTGTAAAATACCAACAGAAGCAGAAGAACTTTGAATAATTGCAGTCAATATCATACCTGCTATCATGCCAAGAATTGGATTAGAAAACATTAAAAGAATATTCGTAAATTCTGGTACATTAGCAAGTGGTTTTACTGCTGCACTCATATTGTCCATACCAGTCATTAAAATGGCAAAACCAATTAAAATTCCACCAATATCCTTTTTCTTTTCCTGCTTGGAAAACATAATAAAAATAATACCAATCAAAGCTAAAATTGGAGAAAACGAACTTGGTTTTAACATCTTAATAAAAAAGTTGCCACTTTCAATACCAGACAAACTTAAAATCCAAGATGTCATTGTAGTACCAATATTAGCACCCATAATAATACCAATGGCTTGTCCTAATTTCATAATACCAGAGTTTACGAAACCAACAACCATAACAGTAGTTGCAGATGACGACTGAATTACTGCAGTTACTAAAGCACCTAATGCTACTGCTTTCAGACGATTCGAAGTAAGTTTTTCAAGCAAACGCTCCAAACGTCCACCCGATAACTTTTCTAGTCCTTTTCCCATGATGTCCATACCATAGAGAAACAGTGCCAATCCGCCAATCATTGAAAATACGCCAAAAATGTCCATAGTCTGCTCCTTTTATCCTATGATTTATTTTACCTTACGCTATTAATCATAAAATAAAATCTGATATTTTTCAATATTTTCTATCTAATTTGATAAGATTTTACATATATTTTACATAACTTCTACTCCAACGAATTATTGACACTCAAAACTCCCATTTCACTATCTAAATCTATTTCCAATAAAATCATTGAACCAAAATGAATTGGGTCTATTTCTTGAATGACATGATAAAAATAATTTTTATTATTCTCTGGAATAATATACTCTACACTATCTTGAACACCATTCGAAAAATTAGCTCGTATAAAAATAATATGTGCTTCTTCTGTAATATAAAAATTCTTTTTCTCACCATTTTTAATATTTCCAACATCACGCCCATCTATGTAAAGATGAAACTCTGCTAAAGCACCTGTCATTTCTTTATCACGTTTGATTGTTAATACTCTTTTCTTCGCCATTTTTATCTCTCCATAAAAACAAATATTTTTTGTTTACATAATTATAGGACTATCTTACCATACATAATACAAAATTACTAGGTATTTCTCTCTTTTCCTCCAAAAAATTTATTTTTATAGAGATTTTCTAATTTCTACTAAAAATATCTTTCCTTCTAAATATTATTATTCCATTTCATCAATATGTTTTCCAATAATCGAAAAAATAACCCATTCTGCAATATTTGTGGCATGGTCGCCAATTCGTTCAAAATACTTTGCTGCCATTAGCAAATCTTCTGCTTGTTCTCCATGTTCTAAATGTTCTCTTAACAATTGTAAAATTTCTGCTTTTACTTTCGCAAATAATTCATCTACTTTATCATCTTGTGCTATGACTTGTTTTGCTAGTTCCATATCTTTTTTCACAAATGCTTCTAAACTATGAATTACCATTACAATCGTTTCTCTTGCCATTTGTTGAATATGTTTCATATTCATAATATATGGTTTATCTGCTAACACTAAAGTTAATTCCGAAATATCTGTCGCATGGTCGCCAATTCTCTCCATATCTGTAATCATTTTCAATGCAGATGAAATTAAACGTAAGTCACTTGCCACTGGTTGTTGTTGCAATAATAATTTTAAGCACAATGCTTCGATTTCTCTTTCGGCATGATTGATTTCTTCCTCATACTGTATGGCTCGTTTTGCTTTTTCTTTATCTTGATATACTAAACCATCAACTGCCGTTTCAATTGCTTGTTCAATTAAACTTCCCATATCAATCAAATGATGATTTAATTCTCCTAATTGCCTATCAAATCGATTTCTCATTATCCAAATCTCCCTGTAATATAATCTTCCGTTCTCTTATCTTTTGGCATAGAAAATAATTGTTCTGTTGGTGCAACTTCAATCACTTCACCTAATAAGAAAAATACTGTTTTGTCCGAAACTCTTGTTGCTTGTTGCATATTGTGAGTTACCATTACAATAGTATAATCCTTCTTTAACTCCAATACTAAATCTTCAATTTTTGCTGTAGAAATTGGGTCTAATGCCGAAGTTGGCTCATCCATTAACAGTACTTCTGGGTTTACTGCTAATGCTCTTGCAATACAAAGTCGTTGTTGTTGCCCACCTGAAAGCCCTATTGCACTCTTTTTCAAACGGTCTTTTACTTCGTCCCAAATTGCTGCATTTCGTAATGACTTTTCCACAATTTC
The DNA here is from genome assembly GCA_937888895.1 of uncultured Clostridia bacterium. Lineage (GTDB taxonomy): Bacteria > Bacillota > Clostridia > Lachnospirales > Lachnospiraceae > SIG299. The sequence continues at coordinate 6,431 of CALASV010000411.1, forward strand.
TTCTAATTTTGCCTTAGAACGAATCCCATGTGTTCTTGGTCCAAATGCAATATTATCAAAAATACTCATTGGAAATGGATTTGGTTTTTGAAACACCATACCTACTCGTTTTCTTAGAAGATTTACATCCATATCTCCATAAATATTCTCTCCATCTAACAACATTTTTCCTGTAATTTTACAACCTTCTACTAAATCATTCATTCGATTGATAGATTTCAACAATGTAGACTTTCCGCAACCAGATGGTCCAATAAATGCTGTAATTTCCTTTTCATGAATATTTAAATTCACATTTTTTAATGCATGAAAATCCCCATAATATAAATTCATTTGTTCTATTTCTATTTTTTTATTCATATTCTTTCCTCGTTCTACTGTTTTGCAATCTTTCTAGCAATCCATGCAGAAAATGTATTGATTAACACAACTACTACTAATAAAACTACTGCTGTTGCATACGCCTGATTTGTATATAAACTTTCTCCACTTAATACCCACATATGAAGTGCTAACGTTTCTGCAGGGTCGAATAAACTCTCTGCTACTTTAGGTATCGTACTAGAAGTATATAACAATGCTGCTGTTTCTCCTACAATTCGTCCAATTGCTAAGATAACTCCTGCTAAAATACCCGAAACTGCTGCCGGAAGAACAATTTTTACAATTGTTCGAAATTTTCCTGCTCCCAATCCAAAACTAGCCTCTCGGTAAGAATCTGGCACAGAAAGTAGAGCTTCTTCTGTTGTTCTTAAAATCAATGGTAAAATCATAATGGACATGGTACACGCTCCAGCAAGTAATGAATAATTCCAGCCAAGTGCTGTTACAAAACAAAGCATTCCAAATAACCCATATACAATCGATGGTATTCCAGACAATGTTTCTGCCATTAAACGAATCATTTTTACAAATATATTTCCTCGTTTTGCATATTCTACTAAATAAATAGACGCACCAATCCCACAAGGGACAGCAAGTAAAAGAGAAAGCACCGTTAAAAATATCGTATTAATAATTGCTGGCATCATCGACACATTTTCTGTTGTATAATTCCAAGCAAATAAATCTAAACTTAAATAAGGTATTCCTTTTATTAAAATATAAGCTACTAAAAAGAAAAGTAATCCCATTGTAAATAAAGAAGAAAGTATAACTAATAAAAATAAACAAAGCGAAAGAGGATGCTTTTTGTAAGTATTCCAATTCATACTGTTGCTCCTTTCTTTCCTTTCAAAAAGAAAAATACTCCATTGATAATTAAAATAAAAAGAAACAATATAACACCATTGGCAATTAACGCTTCTCTATGTAAATCCGTTGCATAACCCATCTCTAATACAATGTTAGTTGTCAATGTACGAACACCACTAAATAAACTTTTTGGTATTATTTTTTGATTTCCTGCTACCATATTGACTGCCATTGTTTCTCCAATGGCACGTCCAATACCAAGTACAACACCTGCCGAAATGCCAGACTTTGCTGCTGGAAGTACAACAAAAAACAAACTTCTCTCTCTTGTAGCTCCAAGTGCTAATGCACCCTCATAATATGCCTCTGGTACAGCACGAATTGCCGATTCAGCTACACCAATAATTGTTGGTAAAATCATAATTCCTAACAAAAGACATGCTGTAAAAAGACTTAATCCATTTCCCGGAAATAGATTTCTTACGATTGGTACAATTACAACTAATGCAAAAAAACCATATACAATCGATGGAATCCCTGCCAATAACTCTACTGCTGGTTTTAAAATTTTATATAACTTCTTTGGACAAATCTTTGCCATAAAAACAGCAGTCAAAATCCCAATCGGTACACCAATTAAAATTGCTCCAATCGTTGCATAAATACTTCCAACAATCATTGGAAAAATACCATACAATTCTTCTCCTGGTCGCCACTTTGTTCCAAATAAAAATTCTTTTATACCAATTTCTAACATCGCTGGAAATCCATTTGCAAATAAAAATATGCTAATAACAACAACTGCAACAATAGAAATACAAGCTAATAACAAAAAGAAAATTTCAATTATCTTTTCTTTACGACGATTCTTTTCTCCTATTCTATTTTTTTCTTTTATACTCATGTTCTTTTCCTTTACTGAATTTCATCCCATGTAGTTACTTTACCTGTATAAATATCTGCTACTTGTTCCTTTGTTAATTCTTCTACTGGATTTTCCTGATTCACAATGACAGCTACACCATCATTAGCAATTGTAATTTCTTTTAATCCTTTTTCCTTTTCACTATCCTTTACTGCTCTTGATGCCATACCAATATCACAAATACCATCTATTGCATTATTCATACCAGTCGTAGAATCACTTGTTATAATTTCAACTTCTGCATTTGGATTTACTAAAAGATAAGCTTCCTTTAACTTTTGCATCACAGGAGAAACCGAAGAAGAACCTGCTACCATAACTTTACCAGCTGGCTTACTACCAGTATAATCACCATTCGTAGATACTGTAATATAACCATTTTCCTCTACAATTGCTTGTCCATTGGCACTTAAAATATAATCAATAAAATCTTGTGCTACTTCACTTATATTGTCTGTCACTGCAATATTAAATGGTCGAAAAATCGTATAAGAACCATTTTTGATATTTTCTATACTAGCACTTGCACCATCAATTTCTACTGCCTTTACTGTATCATTGAAAGAACCAAGAGAAATATAACCAATCGCATATAAATCTGACTCCACCGTTGTCATCATAACCGAAGTGCTATTCGTAATACTTGCTAAATCCGTAGTATAGTCAATCTTTTTTCCTTCCTCATTTTTCTTTTCAATTCCAAATAACTCAATAAACGCACCTCTTGTACCAGAACCATCTTCTCTTG
>CALASV010000412.1 GCA_937888895.1 uncultured Clostridia bacterium
CAAATTTACTATATGGCTCCACCAAATACAACACACCAAAGGATATCAAATTATCTAAGCACAGAGATTAATTTATATATTCGTTCCAAAAATGGTTCCTGCGAAGTATTTACAGCTCCATTTGCTGTCTTCTTAAATGAAGATAATACAACATATGTTGAACCAGATATCTCTGTCATCTGTGATAAATCTAAAATTACAAAATATGGATGTGTTGGCACTCCTGATTGGATTATTGAAATTGTATCTCCTAGTAGTAAACAAATGGACTATCTTACTAAACTTTTTAAATATCGTACTGCTGGAGTAAGAGAATACTGGATAATAGATGCTCCTAAAAATCGTATTATTGCTTATAATTTTGAAACTAGTATCATGGAAGAATATACATTTTCTGATTGTATTAAAGTTGGCATTTATGAAGATTTTTTTATTAACCTTGCAACAATCTCTAACTTATTAAATTTCTAATTACAAGAACCCAGATAATTTAAATACTATCTGGGTTCTGCTTTTTATTTTATTATTTCTTATTTTCTTCTACTACTTTCGCCTGTACATCAGATGGAGCTGCTTCATAACGGTTAAATTCATAAGAATATTCACCGATACCCATTGTCATAGAACGAAGGTCTGTAGAATATCCACATACTTCTGACATAGGAATTTCTGCTACGATTTCCTGTTTATTGTTATGTAAGGAATTCATTCCATATACACGACCACGACGACGGTTTAAGTCACCCATAATATCACCAGTGAACTTTTCTGGAACAACTACTTTCATTGTAGCGATTGGCTCTAATAAAATTGGGCTTGCCTTTAAAATACCATCTTTAAATGCCTGATAAGTCGCTGTCTTGAATGCCATTTCGGAGGAGTCTACATCATGGTAAGAACCACCTGTTAAAGTAGCCTTAATACCTACTACTGGATATCCTGCTAAAGGACCTGCTTCTACGCTATCTGCAATACCTTTTTCTACTGCTGGGAAGAAGTTCTTAGGAACTGCACCACCGAATACGCTTTCATGGAATTCATAAGCCTGTTCCTGATTTCCAGATGGTTCAAAGTCAATGATAACGTGACCATACTGACCATGTCCACCAGACTGTTTTCTATATTTATGTTCTGCTGTTACTTTCTTACGAATAGTTTCACGATAAGCTACACGAGGTTTGCTTAATTCCATTTCTACTTTATAACGAGCTGCCATCTTGCTTGCTGTAATTTCCAAATGCTGTTCACCAATACCATAAAGTAATGTCTGATGATTTTCTACATCACTGACTGCCTTTAATGTCTGGTCTTCTTCCATCATACGAGAAAGTGCCTGAGATAACTTATCTTCGTCACCTTTATTCTTTGCACGATATGCACGATATTCATAAGGAACTGAAATCTTTGGCATATCATAAACAACTGGAGTATCTTTTGCTGTTAAAGAATCACCTGTTAATGTACTATCTAACTTAGCAATCGCACCAATATCACCAGCATACAATTCTTTTACTTCAATCTGTTCTTTACCACGAAGTACATATAATCTGGAAATCTTTTCTTCGCATTCTCTCTTTGGATTATAAACAGTATCACCAGCTTTTAAAATACCAGAACAAACTTTAATTAAAGAGAATTTACCAAGGAATGGGTCTGCAATTGTCTTAAATACTTTTGCTGTCATAGGCTTATTTGCATCATAATCACCTGCAAATGTACTATTTGTCTTTGTATTCATACCAACGATAACGCACTTATTTGGAGATGGGAAATATTTATCTACTGCTTGAAGTAACATAGTAGTACCTTGAGCATTTAAGCCAGAACCACAAAGTACAGGAATAATACTACAATCGATAACACTACTTCTAAGTGCAGCAGAAATTTCTGTTACTGTAAATTCTTCTCCACCAAAATATTTATCCATCAATTCTTCACTTGTTTCTGCCACTGCTTCCATTAAAGCTTCTCTATATTTATTTACATATTCCATGGAATAATCTGGAATAGGACATTCATTATAATCACTTAATTTTGTAAATTTACGTCCTGCCATTTTTACTACATTAACAAAACCAACAAATTTTTCTTTCTCACGAATTGGAGAATGGAATGGTGCAATACGCTTACCATAAGTTGCTACTAAATCTTCTACTACTTGACGGAAGCTTGCATTATCATCATCCATATCAGTTACAAAGAAAATACGAGGAATTTTATGTCTTTCACAAATTTCCCATGCTTTTCTTGTTCCAACTTCAATACCCTTCTTTGCAGAAACTACAATTACTGCTGCATCACAAGCACTAACAGCTTCTTCTACTTCGCCAACAAAATCAAAATAACCAGGAGTATCAAGGAAATTAATTTTTGTTTCTTCCCAAATGACAGGAACTACAGAAGTACTAATAGAGAACATACGCTTAATTTCTTCTCGGTCAAAATCACTAATGGTATTACCTTCCTCTACTTTACCCTGACGAGTAATTAAACCAGTTGTATATGCCATAGCCTCTACTAAAGTAGTTTTTCCCGAACCACCATGTCCTAAAACAGCAACATTTCTGATTTTTTCAAACTTATAAGTATTCATCGTCTACATCCTCCAATAAAAAAATTGTTGTTTTGCTGTTATTGTTTATACTTTGTTACTGTAATCCAATAACACTTTGTCATTTCAAAACCACTATGCCTATTTTACTAAATTTTCAGTCGATTTACAACTATTTTCTTTCAAATTAAGAAAAAAGTTATTTTAATAAGTTCAATTCTTGCCCTCGAAATGCTTTCTCTAACAATTCTGGTAAGCGTTCTGGACTACACGCAAAGCAAGGAATCCCAAGTTCTGCTATTTTTTGTGCCATTTGTGCATCATAATATGGCGTTCCTTTATCTGCAATAGCAAGTAAACAAATAACCGTAACACCAGAAGTTTTTAGTTCTTCCATTCTTCGTACAAATGCTGCTCTATTTCCATACTCTGCTAAATCAGACACTAAAAAAAGAATGGTTTTCGATGGATTTTCTATCAATGTTTGACAATACGCAATCGATTGATTAATATCTGTTCCTCCACCTAATTGAAATCCAAATAATAAATCGACTGGGTCTTCACATTTTTCTGTTAAATCTACAATATTGGTATCAAACGCTACGATATGTGTTTTTAAACTAGACATACTTGCTAAAATACAGCTTAACACCGAAGAATAAATGACAGACTCGCCCATGGAACCACTTTGGTCAACATCTAAAATTACTGTCCATTTATTTGCTGCTGATGTCGTCGTTCTATCAAAAAAATAAAAATGCTCTGGAACAATTGTTTTTAATTCTTGATTATAATGCTTTAAATTTCTTGAAATTGTCATTTTATAATCTAATGCTTTTGCTGATGGAATAGGAGAATGCTGTTTTCTATTTACTGCTGCTGTTACTGCTCTTCTAATATCTTGTTCTAATAACTTATTGATTTCTTCTACAATCTTTTTAATAAATGCCCTTACACTTTCTTTCGAACGTGTTGGTATTTGGTCTTTCAATAACATAATCGAAGTAGCTAAATTAATATCTGGTTCTAAATTTTCCAATAATTCTGGTTCTAAAATCAATTGTTTTAATCCACAACGATTCATTGCATCGTTTTGAATAACAGTAACAATGTCTTTATCAAATAAATCTCTCACATCACCTAACCATTGATTTAAACGAAGTGTAGAAGGTCCATTACCTGCTCCTCCTTGTCCTGTCCCAAAACCACCATATTCTGTTCCATTATAAATAGCAGCCAATGCTTGGTCCATTAAATCTTGTTGTGTATTTAATGGCGTACCACCCATGTTTTGAAATCTATTTTGACTTTCTTGACCTAAAATTAATCGCCATCTAGTAATTCTTTCTTTCACTCTATCACCCCTTTAAAAGTCAAAATCAAAGTCATCTAAACTTTCCACTAACTGTTGTTCTTCTTCGTTTAATACTGTATTGACTACTTCACTTACTTGCTGTCCAAAGGAATCCCCTAATTCTTCCTCAAAAGAAGATTTCCAAATTTCTCCCAAGTTTTCTGCAATCTGGTCTTTTTCCATCGCATTAAAATCGGCAAATGCTCTACGAAGAAATACTAATGCTCGTTTAAATTCTTCATCATCTAGTTGTGATAAATAATCATCTAAGTTTTCCCATAAAGAAAGCCTTGCTATAAGTCCATATCGATTTTTCATTGCAAGTCCTTCAAACCAACCTGCTCCAAGGTCAGCCGGAACACCTTTCGATAATCTTCTACTTACTTCTAATTGTAATTCCTTTGTTTCTATTAGTCCTCGTTCTAGTAAAATTGCTGTTGCAAATCCAGAAATTTTTGTATTTAAATCATCTCTTTGTGCTATTTCTTTGATTACTTCAAAGAAAGCTTGTTGATTTAAAAAATCATGTGCGAGAGTTGCACGATTTAACTGTTCCATTGCTGTTACAATCACTTTACTTCCAGCCTCATCACAAACACAAAACGAAGGAAGAATTAAACATGCTCGATAAAAAATTTGTTCTAATACAGGAAGCAACGGTTTTGCATCTAACTTACGAATCGTTCCATATTGAATCACAACCGAAAGTCTTGCCACTGTACCTGCTAAATCTTCTACTGCTATCGTATCAATCGCCATTGCCTGCATGGCAGAAGTCGCATAAGAAACCGTTGCTTCCATACCACAAACAAAAGCATCTTCAATAACTTGTGCAATTTCTTTCATACCAGAAGCATTTTCTACACGCTCTTTCATTTCAAAGGAAACTGCCTGTTCTATCGTATCTCCTTTTAATGTTGCCTCTACCAATTCAATTTCAGCCTCGGTTGTCCATCGTAAAATCCAGTGTTCTGACCATGTACCACTTTCTTGCTGTATCGTCTGTTTTTGTACTACACTAATGCCTAATACGAATAATCTATGTAAGAAAAAAGAACGATATAAATCTAAAAAAGCTGATTTTTCTGAAACTACATTTCTTTTTTCTCTTAAATCTAATTTCAAATCTCTTGCAACCATATCACAATATTTTTCTAATTTTAATTGCTTCATTTGGTGATAAAAATCTTCTTGTATACTTGTTCTACTAACACCTTCTGGTAAAGAACCTATATGAGAACCAATTTCTGTATGTGCTACTGCTAAACTAATGCTAGAAAAACTTCCTTTTCCAAGACAAGTAATGGCTGCATCTCGTAAATCACGAAGCACTGGAATTGTGCCATTTCGCAACCTAGCTAATGCATTTGCTAATCGTACTGCCTCAATCACTTCAGCAGAAGAAATTAGATTTCCATGTTCTCTTTGAAACTCTGCAATTTGAGCAAAATAATGATATACAAAAAGAAATGGTTGTTTTTGCAAAAAAGACTCCCAAAGCAACGAATAATAAGCAGGAGCTTTATTTCCAGCCCCATAACCTCCACGAGAAGATAAGCGATAATACGAATATGGCATTAATGTATGACTTGCCTCTACACAAGGTAATTTTTTCAGTTGAGTGTCTGTCATAGAAACTTCTTTCCAACATTTTAAGCCTTCTACATGATATGCTCCTGTTACTACAACAATTTCTTCCTCTTTAAATCCTTCTTTAATGACATCTGCAATCTTTCTACACATAAATGCTTCTCGCACTAAAGTTTCTGCGTAATCTTCTTCTCTTTGTTGTTCTAACTCTCGCAAATTCTTTCCAAAAACTTCCGTTCCTTGTTGATATGCAAGGGCGTCTTGTGTATGTTCTAGCGTTCTTTCCCAAAATGTCTCATGTCCATCTTCACCCGATTGCTTATCTAATTGCTCATACACATTCCATTGTTCTTCTTTTTGTTCCGTTTTCTCTCTTTTTTCTGAAAACGCCAAAAAAACTTTAGACGGTAAATCAATAAATCGACATATCGTTTTATTCTCTTTACACCAACGAATGGCCTGATATTCTGGAGAATATTCAGCATAAGGATACAAAATTGTTTTGATAGGTGATTGTTTTGTATAAGACAAAATCGCAATTGGTGGTTTTGTTTCTGGATGCATGAAATACTGCATTTGCTCATTTAAGTCAGACGGACCTTCTATCAATACTATTTTTGGTTTCTTTTCTTCCAAAAAATGATAAAGATGATATGCTCCTGCTGGTGATAAATGACGGATTCCAAAAAAGTTTACCATTACACATTCAACTCCTTACAAGCCTCATATAACTTTGACCAATTCGAACCTCTCTTTTTCATCACTTGCTCTAAATATTCTTTCCATGCAACCACATCTTTTGCATCTTCTTTTACAATTGCTCCTTGCAATCCTGCTGCCAAATCCTCTTCTGTTATCGTTCCTGTACCAAAACTTCCTGCTAATGCCATACTTCCACATAACAAAGAAATTGCTTCTGCTGTTGACAATACACCTGTTGTTGTTTTTACCTTCTGACTTCTATCTAATGTTTCCCCTGTTCGAAGTTCTCTAAAAATCGTACAAACCTTTTCTATTACTTCTTCCTTTGGTAAAGATGCATTTAAATCTAAATTTCCTGCCATTTGCTCTACTCTTGTTTTTACAATATCCATTTCCATTGCTAAATCTTTTGGAGCAGGTAATACTACAATATTAAATCTTCTCTTTAAGGCAGCAGACATTTCATTTACCCCTTTATCACGAGTATTTGCTGTTGCAATAACAGAAAATCCCTTTTGTGCTGCCACTTCTATTGACAATTCAGGAATAGAAATTCTCTTTTCCGAAAGAATCGAAATTAAAGCATCTTGTACTTCGGATGCACAACGAGAAATTTCTTCTACTCTTGCAAGTGTTCCAGTTTCCATTGCATGAAAGACTGGACTTTTTAACATTGCCTCTCTGGACGGACCATTTGCAATCAACATTGCATAATTCCAAGAATATCTGATTTGTTCTTCAGTCGTTCCTGCTGTTCCTTGAATCACTTTTGTTGAATCCCCATTGATAGCTGCTGCCAAATGCTCAGACAACCAACTCTTTGCTGTACCCGGTTCTCCAATCAACAATAATGCTCTATCGGTCACTAATGTTGCAATCGCAATTTCCACTAATCTCTCATTTCCAATATACTTTGGAGTAATCACTGTTCTTCCAACTTTACCACCACAAATATAAGTTTTTACCGAACGAGGTGACATTTTCCAACCAGTCGGAATCGGGTCTTTTTCTGCCTTAATTAACGCATCTATTTCTTTTTGAAATAACTGTTCTGCTGGTAAACGTAATACTTTTTCTTCCATTTTGCTATATCCCTTCTTCTAAAAAATCGTATGTTTTGCTTTTATAATACTTTCAACTAACTATTTGACCATTCTTGTATGTAATATTCTTTCATCTTCTGTATATATTCTTTGCTTTCGTTATGACTCAATAAAATATCTCCATTTAATATCAAATCATAAATAGCTCTTGCTTCTTCTGCTTTATTTTCTACTGTCCCTGGTAAATCCTTAAAATACTCTCCTATTGCCCAAAAACTAATAGACATTCCTTTAAAATATTTTACTGCGATTCCTTTACATTCTTTTGCATAACATTTTTGTAATAAATAAAGATAATTCCTATTATTTTCCAAATTCAATGCCTTATTATAATAATAGTTCTGTAACTTATTGCAATAATCCGTATGTTCGGAACGAATCCATTGCAACATAACACAATCCATTTTATAATTGATTGGATTTTTTCCAAATGTTGTACAAAATTTATTCATTATATATGAAATCAATGATTCTTCATCCAAAGAAGCTTGAATTGGTGTTTTCACTTCCCAATTTCTTGCATCTGCATTATAATATCTAATAAGTTTTAATACATAAGACTGTTCTTTTTTATCCCATTCAATATTTCCCAATGCTTCTATAAACACTTGCTTTGATATCTTTTGTTCCTCTAATTGCTCTACTATCCAATGGATAGTAGTTCCATCATCATCTAATAACTTTGCTGCTACTGCTACCACAAAGTATGGTTCTCCATACGTTTCATAAAACTCGATTGCTAATTTTCCTAATTGTTTATCTTGACATTGTAATAATGTTGTATGTAATACTTGTATCATACGATAAGATAATGTTGCTCCTATATGTGTACCTATATGTTTATTTCCGTTTTCATAATGAGTGTCATTATACTGAAACTTTCTATACTTTTTTAAGTGACCACCTATTTGCATTACTTTTCGATAACATTCACAAACTTCTGCTCCTGTTTTTCCTTGTAATGCCCATGTCACCTTACTTATTTCTTCTATTGTTTCATTTGCCAATACTTTTGGTGTTTCTTCCATTATCCAAGGTTCTATCAAACGGTTAAATTCTTTTGCCACAATTGCAGATGACCAATTTGACTTAGAACAAGTCAAATATTCTATCGTATCTTTTGGTTTTTTCTTATAAAAAGCATTCCAAAACTCCTCTACCTCTTGCCCTTCCATTTCAGCCAATGCCCAATATGCCATTTTTTTTGTTGAGCCTTTTTCAGTTCTTGCTAACTGAAGTAATAATTCCGTATTTTCCTTTGTATGACGCAAAGCAAAAATCAATGCACCTCGCACATTCTTTTCACTTTCTGAAAGTTTTTCTAAATAAAATTCATTCTCTTTTTCTTTCGAAAATTCTTCTATCAATTGAACAACTTTTACTGTTGCTGATGGTTTCTTTTGATAAAATCCTCTTTTTAAAAATGGTACAAATGACTCTCCACTTTCTCTTATCCATGATTCTACCATATCTGCTAAATCTACATAAGAATCTGACAACGCCTCTACCATCGCTGTTTTTACACGATAATCTTCAAAATAATGTGGATGTGTTGTATGCAAACTTCCAACAAATGCATATCTTCCACTTCCTGAACCAGTTAAAGACTCGATTAAATTATGTAATATGGAATATGGAATATTTTGAACCGAGTTTTCTTCGTTACACTCTACAATATCCTCCACTTCTCTTAATTCCCCAGAAACAGTTACAACTCCTTGTGTACAAAGAACAGCATCTGTTAATGTAATACAATCTAATAAAATCCCTTCTTTATTAGTACAATCAGAAGAAATTAGTTGCTTTCCAAGTGCAACTATACGAGCAAATACAGGAGAGGCTTTTTCCAAAGGTTGTAATTCCTCAACAGCACGTTTAAAACGATAATCTTCCATAATTAACTGTGTACCTGCCATCGTTACTGCATACAATCTTGTACGAAACTCATAAATTGGTTTTAAATCCATACGAATTAATATTCCTTTCTCTTTAATATAATAAACGAATGATTTGTTCTTTAGAAACAATACTAAGAGGTTGTACCAATAATCGTTTTTCAGAAGGTTCATAATAAAATGCCCCTACCAACACTTGATTTTTCAATAAATCTTTTGTTGGTAAATAAGCTAACTTTTCTACTGTTGGTTCTAATTCTTTATTGTCTTTCAATAAAATCGTAGCCCCTGTTTTTGTTTGTAATACAAATTCATCTTCTATCTTTCCAATTATTTCATAAGAAATCAAACGAATCCATATAGATGGAGATAACGGATTTTTCAATAAATTTTTAATTACTTTTGCCTCTGCATTTAAGTCCTCGATGGCAAAAGAACGAATTTTTTCGATATCTTCTTTTGTAACACGTTCCATTAAGGAAGCTTCCCATCTGACACGAACATTTCCCTCTCCTGGATAAGAAATTAACTTTGGAATTTGCAATTTTTCAAACATACTATCTTCTACTTTTACATAATTCAAAGCTTTTACTGGACGATAATTATAAGTCATAGATACTTCCCCTGTATCTATATCTATCCAACATCCTGTATCTATATATTCTTTTCTAACTTCATGATAGGTTACCCAAAAAGCAAGTTGAACTAAATTAGCATTTTCTTTACATCTTCCCAATGCTTCTAATTCTGATAGTTTCCAAATACCTCCTAGTTCCTCTACTAACATATTCGCTTCTGTATCTACTTGGTCATTTTCTAATTTTCCTTGTAAATACTCTTTCGATTTCTTTGTTAAATTCCATAATTTTTTCAATACATCAATAGCAGACTCATAATGATATTCTTTTCCATCTTTTTGAAATTGTTCTATTTCTAACACTAATTGATTCAATAATCGTTGTGGTCCAGACAAATAATAATCTCCTAATTGTTTCGAAAGTTGACGATATGTTGCTAAGTCTGTTCCACCCATCGTTCCTAAACCAGCTTGTAATAAATTTTGAATCAACTTTTCGGTTAATTCCAATCCTTCTAGCTGTTTCTTGATTTTTTTAGTCATAGCTGATTTAGAAGTTTTCTTTTTCTCTTTCGTTTTTTCTTCCAAATGATTATCTTCTTTCTTTGCTTGTTTTTTTTCTCTTTTTGTTAAAATATCATTTGGGATTTCACATAGTTCAAACGTTTTATTTTCTAATATTTCATATAATAATCCCAAACTATGTTTACAAGGAAACTGTCTACTAGGACAAGAACAACGAAATACAGGAGTCAAAGGCTCTATAAAATCTGCACTTACACTATAATTTTTGCTTCCACTCCCTTTGCATTCTCCAAAATAAAATGTATCATCTTCTGAATGTGCCAAACGCACAAAACTGCCACTTTTTGATATCTTTTTGCCATTTGATGCAGCTGTACTATTTGGTGCTAATGCTAAAATTTGCTCCTCTGTTATTTTCTGCATAATAACTTCCTCTCTTTTTTATTAATTTCCAAAACAAAAAACTCTTCTTTCTAGTGTACAACAAGACAAAGAAAATGTAAAGAACTTTTGTTCTGTTTTTTATAAAAAACAAGAGAGGTTATTCGTAAGGTCTATCTGATTGACTTTCTAATTACCTCTCCTATAACTATTTTTAAAGTTTTATTCTACAACACATTTTCTAAAAATATCTAACATTTCATCAATATGTTTTTTATCCATTACTAATGGTGGAAGGAAACGAATGGTATTTGCACCAGCAGAAATTAAAATCAAACCATTATCTAATGCTTTTCTTACAATATCTTTTACTGGATAAGTAAATTCTAATCCTTGCATAAAACCATATCCTCTATGTTCTTTTACTTCTTTTATTTCTTTTGCAAGTTCTTCTAATTTTTCATACAAATAAGCACCATTTTCTTGAACATTTTCTAATACTTTTTGTTCTTCAAATAACTCAAATACTTTTGCTACAGCAGTAGTTACAAATGGATTACCTCCATACGTTGTACCATGGTCACCCGGTTCAAATGCATTTGCCACTTCTTTAGTTGCTACAAATGCACCTACTGGCACACCACAACCAAGTGCTTTTGCTGTTGTCACGATATCTGGTCGAATGCCATATTGTTGATAATAGAACATACTACCAGTACGACCCATACCACATTGAATTTCATCTAAAATAAGTACAATTCCTTTTTCCTTACAAAGTGCAGACACACCTTCTAAAAACTCTTTTGTTGCAGGGTAAATGCCACCTTCCCCTTGCAATGTTTCCATAATAATCGCAGCTGTTTTATCTGTAATTTTTGCTTTCACATCTTCTAAATTATTAAATTCAGCAAATACAACTCCACCAATCAATGGTTCAAACGCTTCACGATATTTCTTTGTTCCAGTCACAGAAAGCGCCCCCATACTTCTTCCATGGAAAGAATGTTCCATTGCAATAATTTCACTATCTGCTTTACCTGTCTTTTTATAATAATACTTTCTTGCAAGCTTAATTGCACCTTCTACTGCTTCTGTCCCACTGTTTGTAAAAAATACTCGGTCCATACCAGATGCTTTCACTAAACGCTCTGCTGCCAAAACAGCAGGTTCACTATAATAATAATTTGATGTGTGTAATAACTTATCAATTTGCTGTTTTAACGCCTCATTATAAGCTTCATTTTTATATCCAAGAGCAAATACACCAATACCAGCAGAAAAATCTAAATACTTCTTTCCATTTGTATCATAAAGATATACACCTTCCCCATGGTCTAATACAACCGGATATCTTCCATAAGTATGCATCAATACACTTTCAGCCTGTTCAATAACACTCATTTTTATTTCCCTCCTACTTCAAAATATAAAAAGACAAACTTTTTGAATAGCCAAAAGTTACTATCCTAAAAATCTGTCTTTTGGCTTATTATTTAGCCATAAAATATCTTTAGCAAAAGCTAATATGTATATAGTACCTTATTTATAAATTGCAGTTCCAATACCTTCATCTGTAAAAAATTCCAATAATAAACTATGTTCCATTCTTCCATCTAAAATATGTACACTTGTTACCCCTTGGTTTACTGCATCAATACAATTTCTTAATTTTGGCAACATACCACCACCAATAAATCCACAATCAATTAACTCTTCTGCCTCCTTTAAAGACAATCCTGAAATTAAGGTAGACTTATCTTTTGGGTCACGACAAACACCTTCAATATCAGTTAAAAATGCTAACTTTTCTGCACAAATGGCAGTAGCTACTGCATAAGCTGCGTCATCTGCATTGATATTATAAGATTGATAGTCTTTATCTAAGCCAATTGGTGCAATGACTGGTACAAAGCCTTGTTCTAACAATGTATCAATCAATGTCGTATCTACATTTTCAATATTTCCAACAAAACCAATATCTTGTCCATTCACTAACTTTTTTGTTACTTGAAGTGTATTGCCATCTTTACCACAAATTCCGACAGCTTTTACACCGATTTGTTCCATCATTTGTACTAAATTTTTATTTACTCGATTTAATACCATTTCTGCAACTTCGATTGTTTCGGCATCAGTTACACGAAGACCTTCTACAAACTGTGGTTCTTTTCCAAGTAAACCAACCCATTTGCTGATTTCCTTTCCACCACCATGTACAATGATTGGCTTCATACCAACTAACTTTAACAATGCCACATCACGAATTACATTTAATTGTAAATTTGGGTCAAGCATTGCACTTCCACCATACTTTACAACAACCTTTGTATTATTAAATTTACGAATATAAGGCAATGCTTCAATTAAAATTTTTGCTTTTAATATATTTTGTTCCATTAGTTCTCCCTCTTTTTATGAACGGTAATCTGCATTAATTTTTACATAATCATAAGTTAAATCACAGCCCCAAGCTTCTGCAAAAGCTTCTCCATCTTTCATATCTGCAATGACTGTTACTTCACTAGCACTAAGAATCTTTGTTGCAAATTCTTCAGAATAATCCGTTGCCATACCATTTTCTACTAATTTTAAACAATCTGTATCATCTGTAATGACAATATCTACTTTATATGGGTCAAATGTTTCTCCAGAATAACCAAGAGCACAAAGGATTCTTCCCCAGTTTGCATCATTTCCATAAACAGCAGCCTTTGTTAAGCTAGAAGTAATAATCGACTTTGCTAAACACTTTGCAGATGCTTTTGACTTAGCGTCAACTACTCTTGCTGTAAACAATTTGGTTGCACCTTCGCCATCTTCTGCAATACGCTTTGCTAAATATTCGTTAATGTAATGTAATGCATTCGCAAATGTTTTATAATCTTCACTTTCTGCACATACAATCTTTTCATTTTCTGCTAATCCATTTGCCAACAACAATACTGTATCATTTGTTGAAGTATCACCATCAACAGAAACCATATTATAAGTATCTTCTACATCTTCTTTTAATGCTTTGTCTAATAATTCCTTAGAAATATTAGCATCTGTTGTAATAAATCCAAGCATCGTACACATATTTGGATGAATCATACCGGAACCTTTACACATACCACCAATGGTTACTTCTTTTCCACCAAGTGTAATAGAAACAGCAATTTCCTTCTTCTTTGTGTCCGTTGTCATAATCGCTTTTGCTGCATCTGTTCCTGCTTCAATCGTATCTTTTAAAGTTTTTGCTAAAACAAAAGTTCCTGCTTTAATTTTGTCAATTGGAAGTTGCTTTCCAATGACACCTGTAGATGCTACAAATACCGAATCATACGGAATGTTTAATGCTTCTTCGGCTGCTTTTGCTGTTTCCATACAATACTCATAACCAATTTCTCCAGTACAAGCATTTGCAATTCCTGCATTGATAACAACTGCCTGAGCTACCTTCTTTTCTTCGGAAATCATTTTATCCCATAATACAGGAGCCGCTTTTACCATATTTGTTGTAAATGTACCAGCTGCTACACATGGTTTTTCACTATAAACCATTGCCATATCTTTTGTATTTGATATTGTATCATCAAAAATATAATCCAATAACAAGGATGTATTTGTTATCTCCTCATGACAAGGTGAATTATCAGCAATTTCTTGCGTGATAGTATCAATTTGAGGAGAATAACGAACTTTATCAGAACGGATTTTATTCAAGCAAACTCTAGTTGCAGTAGTATAGAATAAACTTGCACAAACTCCGTCTAGTTTTTCTCTGTGTTCGATGATTCTTACAAAAACATCTTGCATGCAATCAAATGCTTTTTCTTCATCTTTCAATATATATTGGCACCTACGCATTACCATCGGACCAAATTTTCTGTAAAGACTGTCAAAATCATCCAGAGTAACTTTGTCTTCTTTTTTCATTTTAATAATATTTCCTTGTCGTATAATTTAACACCTTGCAAAAAAAAATGTGTTACTTATAATAAACTTTTATTGCCTACCATAAGTTTTTTTTATATTATAATAGAATGAACTATCTTACAATAATTATTAATTCTATATCATTACTTTTAATTGCTTTTCTTTGCATAACAGTAAAGCCAAGAATGAAAAAACTTTCTGAATCTTTAGGTGAATGTTTATTTCCTTTAACAAGAAGAAAAAACTGGCTTTCTATCATAGTGATTGTTGCCGCTTGTGGAATGATTATTCTTCAATTTTTTAGAGAATTTCAATTTTATATAATGATTATTATGGATGCAGTTGCAGTTTTAGGTACAGAAATTTGCATAAAAGATTTTATCGTTTTAAAAATTGCTGGAGTTTACGAAAAAGCTCTTGTTACAGACG
>CALASV010000413.1 GCA_937888895.1 uncultured Clostridia bacterium
TTAAGCACGCCGCCAGCGTTCATCCTGAGCCAGGATCAAACTCTCATGTTTGAATGTTTGTTTCCTCTCAGAACTTACTCTGGCTTCTTATTCCTAAAAAGCAAAGGTTTGTTCCGTTCGTCTTTCGACGTTTTTTACTGTTTCTAAGGTCGATATCCTCTCGAACATCGTATCCGTTAGAATGAAAATTCATTGAATTTTCAGGGTTGTTTCACTGTTTAATTATCAAGGTTCGTTATATTCGCTTTCACAAGCGACTTCTTTATTTTATCACATCGTTTCTTACTTGTCAAGCACTTTTTTAAAAACTTTTAAGTTTTTTCGATGTGTTGTTGTTCTCTCGAACAGCTTGTTTATCTTAGCACAACTCATTTTGTTTGTCAACCTCTTTTTTCAAGTTTTTCAAACTTTTTGAATTGTTTATTTTTTTCGTTCATTTCGAACGCTTTGTCATCTTATCACAAGCTTCGTAGTTTGTCAACTACTTTTTTTATTTTTTTGAAAAGTTTTCATTGTCGAATTTTATCACTTTTCATGCCTTCTTGTCGAAAGCGAGAATCATTTTAACACTTAAATTTATACTTGTCAATACTTATTTTAAAATTTCTTCAATAAGTCTTTTTAAAAAATTACAAAATGTATGTTATAATAAAAAATTATAAGATTTGCTTCCTTAAAATTCAAAAGCCTTATTGAAGTTAAATTTTTTAACTATAACAAAATAAAAATACACCATATGTAAAATATAGTACTTATCGCCTCTATGTATTCTTGGCACATATACTATATCTTTCATATGGTATATCATTGTTCTTTATTTCAAAATAAACCTTGATAATATATTATTATTATATAGATAACTTAATAATTCACTTTCTGTAATTAACCTCAATGCTTCTTGTCCAAAAGTTGTACTTCCTAACATTGTAATAATAATAAATCCAATCCAAACAAGTACTAGACCTTCTAACGCACCTGCTATAGCACCCGATAACGTATTAATTTGATGCAATACAGGAAGTTTACTAATAATATCTAATGTAAAGCAAAGAATTGCTACTCCTATGGAAACAATTAAAAAAGTAATAAAAAATCCAATTGCATTTAAAATCGTTTCTGTAAGCAAAGTAAAGATTTTAGTTTCTATCCATTCTATTGCTTCTTCTGGATATCCATTCCATCTCTCTATATCATCAATATTAATAGTGTCTAATATGTCTAAAAGCATATCTCTTATACTATTAGGAAGTTCTAAATTTTCAACCACCTCTATCGGGTCAATAGCAATATCTACTACTTCTATCGCACTAGAATATTCTGTCACTACTACAGGATAATTATCATTATCCTCTTTCTCCAATGCCTCTACTATTCCAGATAAATCAATAACAGATGCTAATCCATTGTAAATCGTGTTTGTAACCAACTCACTACTTTTTAATACATTTGTCACTACAGGACTAAAAATCATAGTAAGTATAAGTACTGCAATGGTAGATACAAGCGAAAATACAGTTTTAATTAAACCTGCACGCCACCCAAGAAAAGCTCCTCCTCCTATTAATATAATTACAGTAACTAATATCCAATTCATAAATTTCTATCTAAGTATTTCTTCCATTTACTCCAAAAAGACTTACTCTCTTTTATATTTTAATGGACTATTCACTTTACTCCTCTCTATCTATACTATCTGATAATTTTATTGTTTGTATTTTGTCTACATTAAGTAAAAAATAATGATTATTATTTGCTGGAAATACAGCATTAATGCCTTCTGTAAATGCTTTTTCAAATTTTAATGTACCATTAGAACGGTAAATAGTTAATTTTTGTGGACTAAAAAAGATTAGTTCTTGTTCCGTCCCAACAACTGTCTCATATTCAGGAACTGTATTCCAACTATTTTTTTCCTTTCCATCTTTATCATAAAAAGTTAATATCCGTTGTTTTGTAATATCTTCTGTAATTACATAAATACCGTTTTCTACACAAACTAAATCTATAATAGTTACATCTTTTGGTACGATTTCACAAATCAATTCTGGAACTTCTGTCATTCGATATAGAGCGAAACCATTTTCTAATAATACATATAACGTATCTGCATTTAAAAATCCAATATCATAAGCTAGTCGATTTTCTTCATAAATTTTCTGTCCTACAATATTACTAATATAATTTTTACCAACTTCTCCTGCATTATAAAAAGTAACTTTACATATCATAGAATCTCCTTGAAATGTAACATACAATGTTATTAATTTTTGTCCATCTTCAGACAACGCAATATCTACAGGAATCCCATCTATTTTTGTTTGTGTATTAAGGTCTACTCTTAAAGTTCCATTGATATCATAAAGTTGAACAAAATCTTCTGTTCCATTATCTAAAAGAACAGCTGTTACTCCCTGTTTTGCTACTTCATGCTTTATAATAGGATAAATGACTTCATAATTATAAGGAATACCATTTTCTGCTACAACATAAACAGATTGTCCACCAATATCTGCTATCGCTGCAACATTTTCACACCAAGTTATTTCAGGATGGTCTAATTCATATGAAATTTCCCATGCTACTCCTCCATCAGCAGAAATTGCTTTCGCACCATCGTTACTATAAACTAACAATTCATTATTTCCCATTTTATAACCTACTAAATTACTATAAATAGCTGTCTCTGAAATTACTTTATAACTTTGAAATACATGAGTAGAAAAAAATTGCCATAAAATAATAGCACCTACTAAAAAAATAATACCTACTATTATTTTCAATATTTTTAATACTTTTTTTCTATTGATTCCTTTTTTTTGTGATACTTGTTTTACTGTTTCCAAGAAACTTTCCTACTTTCTCAATTAGTTCGTATATTTTTTATTTTATTATCCCATAAACTTCATTTATGAGTGTTATCTACACATACTTTGCGTGGTAACCTTCATTATATCATACTTTTCAAAAATTCGCATTACCTTTCTACAAAAATTATTTTTATGGAAGATATAATTTTTGTCCTGGGATAGGTTCTTCTCCATCTAAAAGACCATTTAGCAATCTAATTTCTGGTTCTATCTCTATTGTTTCATAAAATTTCAAACAAATAGAGGCAACTGTTTCTCCTTCTTGTACTATATATACTTGTTGCAAAGAAGTAGTTTGACGAACTTGTTCTTCTAATAATGCCTTTAATTCATCTCGTTCTTTTATTTGCATTGCCAAGCCTACAATGACTAAAATTGCTAAACATGTCAAAATGCCACCTGTTGCATAAAACAATCGATAGAACGACGTTATATTAACATCTTGTCTTTTTTTTGGCAATATAGATTCTTGCTTTTCTTCTTTTGGTACTATTTTTACTTCTTCCTCTTCTAATACTATTTGCTTTGTGCCAACCATATAATTTTGCATTTCTGTATTTTTTTCGTAATATATGTAATAACCTTGCAATTCTTTTAATCGACCTTCTTTATAATGAAGCAAGTGCTGTTCTTTTTCAATCGAATCTACCTTAAAAAGAACTTTATCTCCTCCTCCAAAATTGTCCATAAGAATTTTTTTCTGTCTTTCTTCATCTTCTAATAAAAATCCTGGTCCTCCTAAAAACCAACCTACAATCTGTTGACTTGGGAAATATTCTCTAATATCTCTATAAATTCCTGCCCAATTTTCTTCTGTAAAACATACAACATCATGTACTAAAACATCTCTTGCTTCTAATACTCCCCTGATTAAAATTTTTTCTCCTGTTCCAAAATATTCCCCTACTAAAACACCTACAACACACCCCGTATAATCTCTTTCTGCTAACCCTTTTGCAAACGAAAAAGCATAATCTTCAATAAATACTTCTAATTCTGCTAAATATGGCTGTCCAATTTGCCTTCTATTATTTGGAAGTCGAAAATTCTTTACTTTCTTTTCTTCTGTCTGCTTTTTCTCATAAATCGTTTCTATCATAATGACCTCTTTTCTTTTTACTACCCTTATTGCTTTCTTCATTGTAACACTTTCGTTGTATTTATTTTGGCATATTGTGTCATCATAAAAAATTTTTATTGTTCTGTCTATTTTTACAAAATTGGGTAATACTTGATAAAAAAAGAAATGATGAAAGGAATACTTATGCTTTACTATAATACAAAACAACTTTCTTCATCTTATGAATTTGGAAAACAACTTCTTGAAATGATTTCATCAGAAAAGAGAAATAATCAACCTTTAGTTTTTCTTTGTATTGGTTCTGACCGTGCCACAGGTGACTCTCTTGGTCCTATTATCGGTCATAAATTAGCACAAAAACATTTTTCCTCTATTTATATTTATGGTACATTAGAAGAACCTGTTCATGCTAAAAATTTAGAAAAGGTTATCAATACTATTTATGATACATTTTCTAATCCTTATATTGTTGCTATTGATGCTTGTCTTGGAAAAGCCTCTCATATTGGCTATTTTACATTAGACCAAGGAGCATTAAAACCAGGGGCAGGTGTTGGGAAAAACCTTCCTCATATTGGAAATCTTTATATTACTGGTATTGTAAATCTATCTGGATTCCTAGAACACTCCTTACTTCAAACAACTCGCTTGTATACTGTAATGTCTCTAGCAGACCATATTTGTGCTGGTATTTTTTACTGCTTAACTCGACTAGACAAAAAATTATACTAAAAAAATAAAGGACAGGTTTCAAATAGACTCAACTTATAAATAAAGTATCATTCAAAAAAGAATCACTCTATTGAAACGAATCAAATAAATCCACCACTTCAAATGCGTAAAACATTAAGTGGTGGACTTGTTTATTTTTTCTCTAATGCTAATGCTTCTTTTATCGTTGTAGCTTCTCCTGATTCAATATGTGCAATCAATCGGTCTAGCATTGTTACATTTAATACTTCTTTTCCTAAGTATGTTTCATACTGTTTAGATAACATTAAACCAATTTCTTTTACTTTTTCTTCTGTTTCTTTTTGTTCTTCACAAGTACTGTCATAAGCAACTTTCAAAGAATGCAATTCTTCTTGATAACGCCCTTTAATTTCTTCTATAATTTGATTTACTACGGTATTTTCAAATTGTACTAAAGCATTCTTTTCTTCTTCTGCAATTCGTGCAATTTCTTCTTCAATTTTCACTAATTGTGTATCATATTGCTCTAAACCATATGAACTTTCATCAGTATCTTTACGAATACCTTTTTTTATTGTTTTCATCTTTCTACAATTTACTCGATACTGGTGGCGAAAACTTTTTATTTCTTTCAATGTTTGTAAATGTTTTTCTTTTAATATATTATTTAACATAATATAAACGCCACCAAATAAAAAGATGTCAATAATATAAATAAGTGCAATTGCTAAAACACCATAATCCATAAAAAACAACCAATAAATACCAAGAGGAAGTATTAAAAAGGAAATTAAAATTATAAAAAATAATGTTAAAAATTCTATAGAGGCTCTAGGCATAAAAAGGGAATAAAATAAAGTTGTATTACAGATTTTTGGCGTCTTATTTTTTTTCATTAAAGCTTTTATATCAATTAAAATCGCATTATTCGCATCCCTAAGTTCTGCTGTCTCAGTTGTAACTCGTTTTGCTACTTTTTGACCTTTTTCTTTTCCTTTTTGGGACTTTATTTTCTTTGCTTTTGAATTTAATTTTGCAATTTGGTTTTCATAAGAAGTAGTAAGTTCTTTTTTTCGTTTCTTTCTCACCACTTCTATTTCATCTGCCATTTCCTTTTTCTTTCCAGAAATCACTTTTTCAAGTCTAGCTTCTTCTTGTTCCAATTCTGCATTTTTTTCTTCATAGCTTTTTAATTCCAAAACATACTCTTTAATGGTATTTAATTCCTCAATCCCTGCATACAAAATCGCATTATCCAAACCTAGTACCTCCTTCATTTTTTTCTTAAAGTTCCTTTCTGCCCTCCAATGCACGAAGAAGTGTTACTTCATCAATATATTCTAAATCACCACCTACAGGAACACCACTTGCAATTCTAGTAACTTTAATTCCAGCAGGTTTTAAAATTTTACTAATATACATTGCTGTTGCTTCTCCCTCTATAGTAGAGTTGGTAGCAATAATCACTTCTTTTACATCTTGTTGCAGACGAACTAACAATTCTTTTATTGTTAAATCTGCTGGTGTTACATTCAAAAGAGGTGAAATTGCTCCGTGAAGCACATGATACACTCCATTATATTTTCCTGTTTTTTCATACGCTGCTAAATCTCTTGCATTTTCCACTACCATAATCGTCTGTTTATCTCTTACAGAACTTTGGCAAATAGGACATACTTCATTATCTGTTAAAGTACAACATACACTACAGCGACAAACATTTTTTCTAGCAGATAGCATAGCATCTGCTAATGCTTGCACCGAACTTTCTGGCATATTGATAATATGAAAAGCAAGTCGTTGTGCTGACTTACTTCCAATGCCAGGAAGTCCTGATAAAGTTTCAATTAACTTTGTAATTTGACTACTATAATAATCCATTAGAACGGAAATCCTCCGCCTAAACCACCACCAAGACCACCAGCTAAGGAGTTCATTACTTCTGCAGAAGCTGCTTCCATTTGACGAAGTGCTTCATTTGTTGCTGCTACAATTAAATCTTGTAACATTTCAATATCATCAGGGTCTACTGCTTCTGGGTCTAATTTAACTGCTGTTACTTCTTTTTTACCAGAAACGGTTACTGTTACTGCTCCACCACCTGCAGTTGCTGTAAATTCTTTTTCTTCTAATTCCTGTTGTTTTTCCTCCATTTGACGTTGCATTCTTTGTGCCTGCTTCATCAGATTATTCATATTTCCAGGCATACCTCCCGGAAAACCTCCACGCTTTGCCATTTCTTTTTCTCCTTCCTTAATCGACAAATTCTACCGGTATATTTTTAATAATTTTTGTAATATCCGGATATAAATTTACTTCTTTTTGTGTAGATGCAAGTACAGTTTTAATCTCTACTTCTTTCTGTATTTGCGATAAAATTACCTTTTTTATTTCTTCTATATGCTCCTCTTGTTCTACATAGTCTTTATCAAAACCTTCTGTAAATACAAGTAATAGCTCATTTTGATTTCCTACACTTGGTCTAACATTAGTTAAATAAGTTTTCAAATATCCTGAAACTTTTGCGACAATTTTAGACCAATTTTTTGCTATTTCTGCAATATCTTCTGATAATGCTTTTGGGTAAGAAATTGGGGTTTCTTCCTCTTTTGGTTGTGTTATAATAATATCTTCTTGTTTATTTGGGACAATAGCTATCCCATTTGCTATTGCTTCTTCTACTTTAATTAAGCGATGTAATAAAGCATCCTGTTCTACTTCCATTTCAGGTTTACATAATTTAATCAATGCTACTTCTACTAAAACTCGTTTTTGGGAAGCATAACGAATCTTGTTTGTTAAATCAGAAAAAATTCGAATAAACCTAATTAACTGTTCGGATTCATTTGCACTAACTTCTTTTAAAAACTCTTGCCTATAATCTGTTGGAATTTCCATTGTATCCATTAATTCCTCAGAAGCTTTCGCCAACAAAAGATTTCGTAAATACCATGTAAAATCTACTGTAAATTGCGTTAATTCTCTGCCTCTTGCTACAATTTCATCTAATAATGTTAAACACGCTGTTACATTTCCTGTTCTTATATGACATATTAATTTCCCAAAAGTAGCAACATCTACTGTTCCAAGTACTTCTAATACTTTGTCATACGTCAATGCTTCCCCAAGATAAAATGCAATACATTGGTCTAACAAACTAATCGCATCTCGCATAGAACCATCTGCTACCGTAGCAACATAACGAAGTGCTCTATCTTCCACCTCGATTTGTTCTGCTATTGTCAATTGTTTTAAACGATTTGTAATTTCTCCTACAGTAATTCGACGAAAATCATATCGTTGACACCTGGAAAGAATTGTAATTGGGATTTTATGCACTTCTGTTGTTGCTAATATAAAAATAACATACGAAGGTGGTTCTTCTAGCGTTTTTAATAACGCATTAAATGCTCCTGTAGAAAGCATATGAACCTCATCAATAATATAAACCTTATACTTTCCTTCGGTTGGAGAATATCTAACTTCTTCTACAATTTCACGAATATTATCTACACCATTATTCGAAGCCGCATCTATTTCAATTACATTCATGGATGTTCCTGCTGCAATGGAACGACACATAAAACATTCACAACAAGGATTCCCTTCGATTGGATTTTCACAATTGACTGCTCTTGCAAGAATTTGGGCAGAAGTTGTTTTTCCTGTTCCTCTTGTTCCAGTAAACAAAAATGCATGCCCAATACGCCCCGCTTTAATCTGATTTTGCAATGTAGTCACAATATGTTCCTGTCCTTTCACATCATGAAATGTTGTTGGTCGGAATTTTCGATATAACGCCGTATAAGACATGTTGTTCCTCATTTCCATTTTATTTTCTAGCTGTTTGTTCTAATAAATTTAAAATTGTTGGAATAGCTTCATTTAATTTGCTTTTTTCCATTGCTTCCATATATTGTTTTTTATGTTCCATAACGGAACGAATCGCACGAAGTAACGTATCATTTGTTAAATCTTCTTCTTGTAATACATAAGAAAAACCTTGATTTTCAAAAGATTCTGCATTTAAAATTTGGTCTCCACGACTAGCAGCAGCTGATAATGGAATTAAAATATGTGGTTTTCTAAGAGCTAATAATTCACAAATAGAATTTGCTCCTGCTCTTGAAATTACTAAATCTGCAGCTGCAAATAAATCCTTCATTTCTTTACTAACATATTCAAATTGACGATATCCTTTGACATTTTCATGTTCTTCTGCCATTTTTCCTTTACCACAAAGATGAACAATTTGATAATCTCTAAGTAATGTTGGTAAAAGATTACGAACAGCTTCATTTAAAGCCATCGCACCTGTGCTACCACCAACAATCATAATCACTGGCTTATTTGCTGTAAATCCACAGAAATCAAGTCCTGCTATTTTATTACCTTGAAATAATTCTTCTCTAATTGGAGTTCCTGTAAGTACTGCTTTCTCCTCTGGAAGATACTTCATTGTTTCTGGGAAATTTGCACAGACTTTTTTTGCCATTGGAATACAAATACGATTGGCAAGACCTGGAGTAATGTCAGACTCATGGATAATACATGGAATCCGTCTTGTCTTTGCTGCTAAAACAACAGGTACACTAACAAAACCACCTTTAGAAAATACAATATCTGGTTTTAATTTCTTTAATAGTTTTCTTGCTTCAAAAAAGCCCTTCATTACTTTTAAAGGGTCAGAAAAGTTCTTTAAGTCAAAATATCTTCTTAATTTTCCAGAAGATATTCCATGATATGGAATCCCAGCAGTTTCTATCAAACCTTTTTCGATTCCTTCGTAAGAACCAATGTAATTAATCGTATAGCCTTTTTCTTTCAAATAAGGAAGTAAGGCTAAATTGGGGGTTACATGTCCGGCAGTTCCACCACCAGTTAATACAATTTTTTTCATTAAAATAATACTCCTATGATTCTAATATTCTTATTTTACACCTTTCTTATGCTTTTTGCAATTCTATTTAATAGCTTTCATTGAAAAAAGAATGGTATTATGATATTATGAATTTTATAAAAAATATAGAAAGAAAATTTATCAGTCAAAAAGAAAGGAGAAAGGCACAAAAGTTTATGTGCCTATATTACAATGAAACTTGGAATTATTGGTGCAATGGAGGAAGAAGTTGCACAGTTAAAACACAAAATGACAGACTTAACTATTACAACAAAAGCATCTATGGAATTTTATGATGGTTTATTACTTGGAAAACCTGTTACGGTTGTTCGCTCTGGTATCGGTAAAGTAAACGCTGGTTGTTGTACTCAAATTTTAGCAGATTTATTTCATGTAGACTGTATTATCAATACAGGTATTGCTGGTTCTTTAGATGCTTCTATTGATATTGGAGATATTGTACTTTGTACAGATGCTATGCAACATGATGTAGATGCTACCGTTTTTGGCTATTCTCTTGGTACAATCCCAAGAATGCCTGTATCTGCATTTCCAGCAGATGAAAAGCTTCGTAAAAAAGCAAAAGAACTTTGTGAAAAAGTAAATCCAGAAATTCGTGTCCATGAAGGTCGTGTTGTAACTGGCGACCAATTTATTGCAGATAAAGCAAAAAAAGATTTTATTTTGGAAAATTTCCATGGTATGTGTACAGAAATGGAAGGTGCAGCAATTGCACAAGCAGCTTATAATAACAACTTGCCATTTCTTATTATTCGTGCTATTTCTGATAAAGCAGATAATTCTGCTCAAATGGATTATCCTACTTTTGAACGTCAAGCAATTGAACATACTGTAAAATTAATGTTAGCATTTGT
The DNA here is from genome assembly GCA_937888895.1 of uncultured Clostridia bacterium. Lineage (GTDB taxonomy): Bacteria > Bacillota > Clostridia > Lachnospirales > Lachnospiraceae > SIG299. The sequence continues at coordinate 10,417 of CALASV010000413.1, forward strand.
AGAAGAAAATATTTAGAAATGGAGAATTAAATGGAAGGACAGGAACGTAGAGAACATATTTTAAAATTATTACAAACAAGTACAGAAGCCATTTCAGGTTCTCAACTTGCAAAAATGTTTGGAGTAAGTCGTCAAGTAATTGTACAAGATATTGCTCTACTTCGAGCAGTAAACAAAAATATTCTTTCCACAGCTAGAGGCTATCTTCTTTATTACAGAGAAAATCAAAAAGTGAACCGTTGTTTTCCTGTCTGGCATAATACTTCTCAAATTAAAGAAGAATTATATTGTATCGTAGACCTTGGTGGAAAAATGTTAGATGTCATTGTCTCACATCCTATTTATGGTACAATTAGTGCAGATTTAATTATCAATAATCGCAAAGACGCTGACGAATTTATCAAAAAAGTAGAAGAAGAACAAATGGTACCCTTAAAAGAATTAACAAATGATTTTCATTTTCATACAATAGAAGCTGATTCTATAGAACAATTAGATGCCATTGAACTTGCATTAAAAAATGCAGGCTATCTTGTTACAGAATAATTCTTATTCTGTAAAGCATTTTTTATATTTTCATGTCAATCGTATATTCGCAATCCGCTTCGCTAATTACTCATAACCGAATAACTATTATCATAACTCATAAAATAATTCCTAGGCTCACCACTTAATGCTCTACGCATCCCTCGTGGGGAACTTATTTGACTCGGTTAAACAACCATATTTATTTATAATATTATCTGTTAATATACTTATCCTTAATTTTCTAACATCACCTAACGATTTGGTATTATTTGTATTTTTATATTTATTTTTTAGGAAAATTATGATAAAATAAAAATATAAAACCAAATATATACAATTAACTAGGAGAAGATGTATAATGATACAATTAATTAAGGGAAGTATTTTTGATTCAAAATGTGATTTAATAATTATTCCATGTAATAACTTAGGAGGCATGACTCTATCAACTAAAAAAGAGATTATATCTCATGATTTTCCATACTTTAATACACGTATAGAATTAGGTAATGTTATATTCATTGAAAATAGGACTAACTTTTCAAATGCTTCTGTTATTGGCTATGCCGCTTCTGTTAATGCACTAGAAAAAAGTTCAAGCGAAAAAATAATACAAAAGATTGCTTACAGAATAAAAAACTATTGTGAGGAATATTCATTACACAAAGTAAATATTCCATTAATTGGAACCGGTGCCGGTGGTTTATCTCCAAAAACTTCCTATAATATACTAAAAAAAGAATTTGAGAACTTATCTAATATTTTATTATGTATATATGCATTTTCAGAAGATATATACTTTGAATTAAGCCATGAAAAAAATTTAACTTCTACAACTCATAATAACCCAATTAAAAATCCAAGAGTTTTTATCAGTTATACTGGTACAAATATGAATAATAGAACTTGGGTGAAAAATTTTGCATATAAATTACGAGAATCAGGAGTTGATGCACGTTTAGATATGTTTCACTTAAAACCAGGACAAGATTTACCACAATGGATGACTAATGAATTATTAATGGCTGATAAAGTATTACTTATATGTGATAAATATTATGCTGAAAAAGCTGATAATAGAAACGGTGGCGTCGGTTGGGAAACTATGATTATTCAAGGTGATATGTTATCTAGACAAGAACAAAACAAATACGCTGTTATACTTAGAGATAAGGATATAGACCAAAGTATTCCTGTTTATGCTAGATCAAAATATGCATTAAATTGGACAAATGAAGAACAAATAGAACAACAATTCAATGACCTTCTTCTATATTTGTTTGATTGTGATATTGCATTTATAACAGAAAAATTGACAAAGTAATACTTCTAAGCCATCATCAAAAAAGAACCTATACAAAAAAATTTATAAATATCATATTATACACCACTTTACAAGTTTTTTTGAAAAATAAATGATGTACAAGGTCTTTTCATAGTATAATAAGTTTGCCAACCAATAAACACGAAAGAGGTGACCTTGTACGTCAAAGTTATTATACAATAAAACTTCCATTTTGAGTAGACTATACAGCACTTTACAATGCACCAAGTACAATGAATCATTATTATCAGCAGAAAGTTCAGTATGATATGTATGGAGATAGATGGAAGGAAAAGGGGATTGTCTAATTAAAGAAGTATTAAAAATATAACAAAATAAAAATTATATGTTATAAAAATAAAACATCTAGCTTGACAAAAACTTACTTTCTGATAAAATAAATATAATCAGAAACGAGGAGGAAACGTCATGAATGAATTATTAGGAAATCGTATCAAAGCATTACGAATAGCAAAACAGTTCACTCAGGAACAACTAGCAGATAGTATTGGCATGAGTAGACAAAGGTATGCTCGTATTGAAAATGGAACGAATGGAGCTACGTTAGAACTTTTAATGCAGATTGCTACTGTTTTAGATGTGACAGTAGGTGATATTACTAGAGTTTTAGAAGAAACACCAGTTGTTGCTTATCGAGCAGGTTCTGAAACAGCTTCTTCCGATAAGATATTTGATATGTTAGATTTTTTCTATGCAAATAAGCATTTGTATGCAAAATTACAACGAGATACTAAGGCATAGGGAGGCTACCATGAAAGATAGTAGAAAACGAGAAATTAGAATTAAAGCAGAAGCCTTTCGTGAAAAGTGTAAGGTAAGTCGTTATGGAATTATTGATTTATTCAAAGAGTGTGAACGTTGTGGGTATCAATTATTGAGATATCCTTTGGGAGAAGAAGCAGATTTAGGATTTACTTTAAAAAAAGATGGAGACACGATTATTTTTACAAATACAAGTAGTCGTTTATCAAGAGAACTATTTACCTTAGCACATGAACTTGGTCATATTATTTTGCATATGGAACAGAGTAGTTCTTTTATTGATACTACGATGACTATTTCAGGAAAAAGTACGGATGAAAAAGAGCAAGAAGCAAACTATTTTGCTGCTTGTTTATTGATGCCAGCAGATGAAATTGAAAAGTTTTTTGATTTAGAATTGGAAAATTTAGAGCAAAATGGTTTATCTGCGATGGATATAGCAAGAATTATGTCTGAATTTAACGTAAGTTTTGATATGGTATTGAATCGATTAGAAAATTTAAACAAGATAAATAGTAAAGAAAGAATTGCTCTAGATAATGAACGAAATCAAAAGCGTGTTGGAAATTTATTGAGAAGTGTGGGTGGAACTAGTCGATTGAATGAAGCAAGTAAGGAGATTGCTATTCCACATGAATATATAGATTATGTAATTTATAATTATAATCATCAGGCGATACCAGTAGAAACTTTGGAGAAAGCATTGGAGTATTATCATTTAACGATAGAGGATATTAGTGATAAAGTAGTGGCTTCTTTTTCTCAAGAAGAGGAAGAATTGGATGATTTGATAGGAGAATTGGAAGATTGAGAGCCTCTTTAGATACGAATGTTATTATTCACTTTTATCGTGCTAAGTTGGAACATATCTTATTTGATTTTTTTGAAGATGGTGTTGTAATCTATGAGCAAATTCGTAATATAGAATTAGAACATCATGGGCAAGATATTTTAAATAAAGTGGATGAGGATATTGCATTAGGAAGATTAGAATTATATACAAATGAAAAGCTAAAAAGTCAAAGCGTTTTTACATTATTTGAATACAATGTAAAGGGAAATAAGTTATTGTATGGACAAGGTGATTTAGGAGAAGTATATGCAATTTCCTTAGCACAAACTATAGGTGCATATTCTCTTGTAACAGATGATACAAAACAAGGAGGACCATATTTATCTTTATTACAATTAGAATATGATGTTATGCCATTTACTTTCGCTGATATTCTGATTTTACGATATTTATTAGGAGTTGTAGATGAAAATCAAACAGTGACAGATTTTAATATTATTAATTTGACATCTGACTTGAATTGGTCATTGAAAAGTCAACTTGCCAAATTCATTAAGCGTTTTTGGAAAGAACCATATAAAGACGAAGAGAAGCAATGGATGCAGGAATTGGTTCATAAAAATCATATTAAAATAAAGGAGAAGTTTACTGTTTTAAGAGCATTATTATAAGGATTAGAAGATAAGAAAAAAATTATGGGTAAGATAATTCTAAAGGTTATAAGTTTAAAATTACAGCAAAATAGTTTAAATTTAAATTAAAATGTATAAAGAATAAACAAAATCTAGTTAGAGATTATTCAAGTATATTTTGATAATGCTGGTAAGGTTATTAAGGTATGTGTAGGATAGAAGGATTTATAGTAGCATATTCTATTCTTAACATTTTTTATATTTTATGCAAATATATGTTAGCAGAAAGTAGACGAAAAAAATAATATTATAATTGTAGTTAGTGTTATGAATAGGAAATAGTTCGTATAAAAAAGTATTATTGTGTATTGAAAAAAGGAAGAATAAATGGAGAATTTAATTGAAATATTTAAAGAGTTTGATATAAATAATATATGGCTGCTTATTAGTGTTAGTATTATTTTGATTGGTATAATAGCAAATTATATACAATTAGTATCAACGAATGTTACATTTATTTGACTATAGAAGATATCAAGAAACATTACA
>CALASV010000414.1 GCA_937888895.1 uncultured Clostridia bacterium
TTTAGGATGTTCGAGAGGTACTTGTATTAAAATTTTGGCTGAGTTAGATAGTAAACCTCCATGCCCACACACTTGGCACCACCATAAATGAAACATCGTGGGCGGCATGTTGTTGATAGTTTCAATTTGCAAGTTTTGATGTATAATGAACTTATCGGCAAAGTTCGGTTTTTATTTGGAGCATATAGCCCGTATAGTAAACTGATCTGTGGCTTCCTCATTTGCACCACCACCTGTCCCGCCGTATACGGCATGCAAGGACGTAGAGTAAAATAACAAAAGACAGGAAGCCGTGCCGTAAATTTATCCATCGGAGGTGTCAAAATGGAGAAAGTTTACGACAAATGTTGTGGTATTGATGTGCACAAGAAGCTTATTGTCGCCTGTTTCAGAAATGGCAACAAACAGGAGATTCGTGACTTTGGTGCAACAACCAGAGAGCTTCTTGAAATGGCTGACTGGCTCAAGGGAGGCGGATGTGAAATGGTCGCAATGGAGAGCACGGCATCCTATTGGAAGCCTCTGTACAACATCCTTGAAACCTGCGAACTGAAGGCCATGGTAGTAAATGCTCGCCATATGAAAGCGGTTCCCGGCAGGAAAACGGATGTGAAAGACGCAGAATGGATTGCTGACCTTTTGCAACATGGACTGCTGACTGCAAGTTACATTCCGGACAAGGAGCAACGTGAATTGCGGGAACTTGTCCGCTACCGCAAGAGCCTTGTAGGGGAGCGCAACCGCGAGCTCAATCGGCTCCAAAAAATGCTGGAGGGTGCCAACATCAAGATTTCCGGTACAATCACGGACATCAATGGCAAGAGTGCAAGGAACATCCTGGAATACATCCTTTCGGGCAAGCAAATCGGTTCGGCGGAGTACGACATTCTTTACGAGAAGAAGATCATTGCGCACAATCTGAAGGCCACGAAGGAACAAATCATTGACGATCTGAATGGGGTAATGTCCGACCTTCAGAAAAAGATGATGAGAACCCTTCTAAAGCATTTGGACGAACTGAATACACACATCAGGGAACTTGATGATGATATTGACGACTTCATGAAGCCAGATGAGAAGAAGGCAACCGAAGTGAGCCAGGGCATTCCCGGTATCGGTAATACCAGCGCACAGGCCATCATCTCCGTGATAGGGACAGACATGGCTCGCTTTCCGACGGATTCGCATATTGCTTCATGGGCGGGACTCTGCCCGGGCAATAATGAAAGTGCCCACAAGAGGAAGTCTGGAAAGACTCGGAAAGGGAACGCACTGCTGAGGGATACGTTGATTGTTTGTGCCCATTCTGCTGTTAAGAATAAGTCGAGCTATTTTTCGGCACAGTTTGCACGTATCAGTGCACACCGTGGCAATAAGCGTGCATATGTCGCGGTGGCTCATTCCATGCTTGTTGCAATATATCACATTCTCAAGGATGGTATGGTTTTCAAGGATCTCGGAGCTGATTATTATAATCAGTTTAACAAGGAACGCAAGATCAATGCGTATCTTAAAAAGTTAAAAGCACTTGGCTGGGAAGCACCTGTTGTTGCCACATAAGCCTTTCAGTCAAGTTCAGAATGTATGTTCCAAAAGGTTGACAGGGGTAGTTTGCGCTTTTTTGCTACCTAGAAGGTTTTGTTTCAGAGTAAATAAATAATTTATTTAACAAAAGGAGAAATGGTATGGCAAAGGTAAATGGAGCACAATCCGTAGAAGTAATTCCAGGAAGAAAGATTGTATTATCAAAAGGAAAAGGAAAAACAAATGTAGCAGAACTTCAATGGTTAACTAATACTGTATTACAAAGTGCAGCTGCTTGGAAAAATACAGGCTGGGCATATATTGCTGATTGTTCTGAAATGGACCCAGTTGGTGGTATGGAAAGTACAGAATTAGTAAAAATGACAAAGAAATTTGTAGAATCTGGTTGTAAAGCATTTGGATTTGCAGAAGGTCGTTCCATTATGCTAAAAGTACAAGCACAAAAGAACACCCAACGTTCTAACACAGGAGTAGTAGAAGGGCATTTTGCAACAGTAGAAGAAGTATTAGCATGGTTGAAGACAACTGTAAAAATATAACAAAAAAGTCCCTGTAAGGGGACTTTTTTGATTTAGGTCAATCGGATATTCGTAATCTAAGTTTGCTCATAACCGAATAGCTACTACCATAACGTGTCAGTTAAATTACATCGCTTGGTCTAAAAATCTAGCTGCCATTTCTGGCCAAACAGCACATTCTTCACGAACACAGTTTGGGTCTCCAAATGCTGTTTCCTCGGTAGCAAGAGAAAGTCCGTGAATACCAAGAGGGAACATATGAAACTCTGCAAGTACGCCTGCATTACAAAGAGATGCTACATATAATAAAGAATTTTCTACTGGTACAGAAGCATCTTCATAAGTATGCCATACAAAAGTTGGTGGTGTATCTTTTGTTACATGCTTTTCTAAAGATACTAATTCTAATAAATCTTGTTTATATTTCTTTGCTTTATCAGCATCGGTATGAATTCCAAGTAAATTTTCAAAAGAACCTTGATGTCCAAATTCACCTGATGTAATGACTGGATAACAAAGGACACAAGCATTTGGTGCAATTTCTTCAGCAGTAGCATCTAATGCACCAAGTAACCATTCTTTTTGATAACCTGTACAAAGACTTGCTGCTAAATGTCCACCAGCAGAAAATCCAGAAACAGCAATACGTTCTGGGTCAATACCCCATTCTGTAGCATTTTCACGAACTTTACGAACTGCTGCTGCCAATTCACAAAGTGCTGTTGGGTATTCAAATGGTGCAACATGATAATTTAATACAAATGCTTGAAATCCAAGAGAATTGAATTTTTTCGCAATAGGTGTACTTTCTCTTTCAGAAACAAAGCCATATCCACCACCTGGACAAATAATTAATGCTGGGCGTAAAGTTCCTTCTTCTGTATCTAAAAGAAATGCATCCATAGTAGCAGGAGCATATTCACCACGTTTTACTAATTCCATTGGAGCAACCATACCACGCTCTAATTCCACACTAAATTGTCTCATTTTTATAAAAAACCTCCCTTAAGTTATGTTAGAAGTTATTGTAGCAGATTAGGATATAAAAAGCCATAAAAAGTTAGTATTTTCTTACTTTTTGTTTTGCTTTTTTGGAATGGTAATTATATAATAATAATCAGAGTATAATAAAAGAGTCAGTAATGAAAGATAATATAAATTTTTTCAAAAATATAAAAATACATTAGTTTGGAATGATATAAACTTTATTACAAAATTTATAAAAAGAGAAATGGAGATTGCATATGAAAAAGAAAATTTTAGTACTTGCGACAGGTGGAACAATTGCATCAGAAGCAGGAGCAAATGGGTTAGAGCCATCCCTAGAAGCAGGAAATTTCTTACCTTATTTAGTTGGTGTAGCTGAAAATTATGAAATTGCAACAAAAGATATTCTTCATTTGGATAGTTCGAATATTCAACCAGAAGAATGGTTAGTCATTGCGAAAAGTGTTTATGCAGAGTATAAAAATTATGATGGAATTATTATTACTCATGGGACAGATACGATGGCATATACTTCTTCTATCTTATCTTATATGTTAAAAAATATTCCAATTCCAGTAGTGCTTACAGGTTCTCAATTACCAATGACACATCCTTTGACGGATGCTGCCGACAATATGCGATATGCGTTTGCAATGGCAGCAAGTGGAAAACCGGGAATTTTCCTTAGTTTCAATCGAAAAATTATATTAGGTTGTCGTGCAGTAAAAGTACGTACCACGGGTTTTGATGCATTTGAAAGTGTAAATGCTAGAAATGTAGCACAAATTGATTCGAACGGTTTAAATATCAATGAAAAAATGATTCGACAGCCAGATGGAGAATGTGAATTATTAGATACGCTTTGCCCAGATGTATTTTTAATTAAGTTAACTCCTGGATTAAATCCAGAAATATTTGATGTATTACTTCAAATGAATTACAAAGGTATTGTTATTGAAGCATTTGGTGCAGGAGGGCTTCATTTTATTAACCGAGATTTAATTTCAAAACTTCAAAAAATGGTAGAGCATGGTATTTCTGTTGTAGTTTCTAGTCAGTGTTTATATGAACGTAGTGATTTATCTATTTATCAAGTAGGACAACTAGCATTAGAAAAAGGTGTGATTAGTGCTTATGATATGACAACAGAGGCAGCAGTAACGAAATTGATGTGGGCATTAGGACAAACAACCGATTGTGCAAAAGTGAAACAAATTTTTGAAACAAATTATACAGGAGAAATTAAGCTGTAAAAAAATAAGAGGTTGTTGTAGTGCAACAACCTCAAAAAATTACTAATAACCTAATTCTTCACCAACTAAGATAACCTTAATTCTACCTGGGATTCTAGATTTTCTTGTAATGACAGTTTGACAACACATACAAGATTCATCTAAACAATCAACACAACGACCATATTTTGCACATGGAAGTTTTAAACCAAGACGGAGTGCATTTGGAGGAGCAGCTTGATTATGAACACGGTCAATGGCTGTGTCAACATCTTTGACTACTTTATTCATACCAGCAATGATAACAACATTTTTTGGACCAGTAATTAAGCAGGCAACACGATTACCAAATCCATCAATGTTCACTAATTGACCATCTAATGTAATGGCATTTGAACTCATAAAATAGTAGTCACAACAAACAACATCAGAATAAAGTTCAGCTCGTTCTTCTGGTGTTTTTGCAAGCATACGGTCATATACCGTATAATCGGATTTTTTGAGGTCTTCTATTAATCCAATTTCTTCTAATGTCATAGAACCACCCCAAGAAACAGAACAGCCAGGTGTTAAAAAACGTTTCGCAGTTAATAATGCTTCTTCTTTTGTTTCGCAATAATAACCTTCAATGCCACGAAGATTAAATTTGTCAATGAGAGAGTCGGCAAGATTTTCATAATATTGTTGTTTTGGTGTAGACATAAGGAAACCTACCTTTCATTTATAAAATAATAGAAATTATAAGTTACTGTTCACATAGCTCTTAGCATTTACTGCTAAGAGCGTAAAAGAATGTGGCATAACAAAGCAAAAATCCATTTGCGAAGCAAATTAACCGAATTAAATAAGTCCCCTACTTTAAATTCATAGAGCATTAAGTGGTGGGTTGGGGACTTATTTGTGTCAGATAGAGTTTTTAAGCTCTATCTGACAAGCTACGATAGTAGCTATTCGGTTATGAGCAAGTAGCAAAGCGGATTGCGAATATCCGATTGACAATGGATTTTTGCTAGTTACTGGAACAAAGTGAACAGTAATAATTATAACACATTCTTCCATAATAGAAAATACATTTAGGTATAAAAATCTACTGGAAATTAGACGATACATATATTATACTATAAAGAATAAGAAAAAAATGAGGAGTGTACTGTACTCATGAAAAAAACAAATATTATTTTAATATTAATAGCAATGATTAGTCTTTTTGGTTTAGGTGGTGTTCTTGTTTTATTTGGGGATTCTTCGGGACAAGAACCAACGAAAAGTACTTTGGAAAGCTATCAAGAGAATTATGTAACAAATGTAGGAATGAACAAAGAAATTATTGTGGATGTAAAAGAAAACTTTTCTTCTACTTCGTTAACTGGTATTTATGATATAGAGTTTCAAAAGTCAGTCAAAGAAAAGATAGATTCTTTGATTGAAGAAAATTCCTATAACGAAGATAAACCTTTAGTCATTTATAATCCATTTCTAACGAATACACAATCATTATATGTATATTTTGAAACAGAAGAACCTTATGCTGTTTCTTATTCGATACATACACCAGAAGCAGAGTTTGGTGATTTTGGTGGGTATGTTGTTCCAAATCAGCCAGATACTTCAAAAGTACATGAATTTCAAATGGTTGGTTTAATTCCAAACGAAACAAATATGATTACTTTTCGTATGATGGATAAAAATGGAACAGTAAAGATTCGTCGTTTTTATTATTATAATGAACATGGAGTAGAAATTGATACAATAGAACTTGAAACAACCGTTGGTACAAAAGAAGTGCAAAATGCTGATAAAACATGGAGTACTGTACCAGCAAGTGAAGAATCCGTAGCAGATGGTTTATTTGTCACATTTCCTGATAAAAATGAAGTATTACCTTATGTAAGAATTTACGATAATGATGGTATACAACGAGGAGAAATCCCATTAGAAACATTTGGTCCAAGAAAAATGATTGTATACGAAGATTTGATGTTTTATCCAGTATCCGAGCATAAAATGGTAGGTATAAATCGTTTTGGACAAGTAGTGAAAGTATATGAATCTGGAACATATACGTTTGGAGAAGATTTTTGTTTAGATAAAAACAATGATTTCTTAATGATTGCTAGTGATAATCGGCAAGATTCTATCAATGATTGTATTATTTTATTAGATAGAGAAACATCAGAAATAACAGAATTAGTGGATTTAGGTGATTTATTACCAGAATATAAAGTGAAATGTAAAAAAAGTAATGGTATTTTAGATTGGATTTCTTTAAATTCGATTGATTTAGTGGAAGGAAATCGTATTTTAGTATCTTCGAAAGCAATGAATAGCATTATTAAAATTCGTCGTTTGTATAATGAGCCTAAAATAGCATTTTTATTAGGAGATAGTACTAAGTTGGAAGGAACTTCTTATGAATCTTTGTTTTTACGTTTAGAAGGTGAATTTGAACTTCATGATAGTGTAAATCAAATGAAATATCAAGAATATGATAAAATTAGAGAAACAAGAATGTATATTGAAGTATTAAATAATAATGAAAATGAAGAATATGAAAAAGAAGAAGAACCATATTCTTATTATTACTATTATTTAGTAGATGAAGCAGAAGGTGGTACAGAAAAAGCTGGAAGTGCTCGTTTGATAGAGCAAAAAGTATTACCTGCTTTGGATAAAAATGGAAGTATGCAATGGTATGGCGACCATTTCATTGTGGCAAGTGATGTGACATCTGATTTTTATGAATACGATAGTGAGTTTAATTTGATTCAAAAATTTCATTATGAAGAACCTATTGTTAAAATGACAGAAGAAGAATTTGAGTATGAGGAGGACCATCCTTCTCCAGATGATACTGTGAGATTTTTGAGGGTATCAAAACATGACTTTTTGAATTATTATTTTGTGGAAGAACCTGTATTGATTCTTCCAGTAGAAATTGAGGTAGAGGAGAATATATCAGAGAATGAGTAAAAATTTATTTATTGCAGAGAAACCAAGCGTGGCACAAGAATTTGCAAAAGCTCTGAAACAAAATTTTTCTCGTAAAGATGGTTATCAGGAGTCAGCAGAAAGTGTAGTAACTTGGTGTGTTGGACATTTAGTTACTATGAGTTATCCAGAAAGTTATGACCCTGCATTAAAGAAATGGGCAGTGGAGACACTGCCTTTTTTGCCCAAAGAGTATAAATATGAATTGATTCCAGCCGTAGAAAAGCAATTTCAAATTGTAAAATCGTTGTTGTTACGAGAAGATATTTCTTGTATTTATATTTGTACCGACTCGGGACGAGAAGGAGAGTATATTTATCGTTTAGTAGACCAAATGGCAGGTGTTCCAAAGGAGAAAGAACGCCGTAGAGTTTGGATTGATTCTCAAACAGAAGAAGAAATTTTGCGTGGTATTCGTGAGGCAAAACTTTGGGACGAATATAATAATTTGTCTGATTCTGCCT
>CALASV010000415.1 GCA_937888895.1 uncultured Clostridia bacterium
CAGTAGAAGCATTTATTGATTATATTACCGATGTGGAGAGAGTGACTGAATTATCCGAAAGTTCAGGAGCAACATTTTGTGTCAATGCAGATGCATCCAAGTTGACAGACCCATTACAGTCGGATATTATTGCAAAATGTAATAATGCATCCTTTACGATTAAGAGTTTTGGAAGTTCCGTTTCGGCAGGAGTACAAGAGGCATTTCCAAAAGCATTAGAAAAATACTTGCTTGGGGAAATTACAGTAGATGAGTTTGTAAAAATATTGAAAGAAGCACAATAAAAAGGGAAAGAAGTATTGTTGTTTATATGTTAGAAAATCAATCCTCTTTTTTAGTAAATAGTTCCAAAAGAACGAAGATTCGGTATAATAGAACCTGTATAAGATTTCTAATAAATCTTATAATTACTATAGAATGGATAGTCGTTCTAAAAGGAGGTATTATAGTGGATTTGAGCCCTGTTGGAAGCAGAATAAAAACTGCGAGAGAAAATAAAAAATTAACGCAAGAAGAATTGGCTGCAATGGTTGATTTAAGTCCGACACACATTAGTGTCATTGAACGAGGAGTGAAAGCACCAAAGTTAGAAACTTTTGTACGTATTGCAAATGCTTTGGGTGTATCAGCAGATTCGCTTCTTGTTGATGTTGTCGAAAATTCAACAAAAGGAATTTCTTGCGAATTGTATGACTATGTATCTAATCTTTCGAAAAAAGAGAGAGAAAAAGTGCTTACAGTTGTACGAGTAATGACAGAGTAAATATTTTAACCGAATAAAAGAAGTCCCTTACCCACTACTTATAGTACATAAAGTACTAAGTGGTGGGTAAGGGACTTCTTTTATGAGTTACAATAGCAACTATTCGGTTATGAGTAAGAGAAGATTACGACTATTCGATTGACTTAGAAGAAATTGCAGTTAAAAACAACTGTTAGATTAATTTAACAGTTATTTTAATTGTAATTTTTCATGGGGTCTAACAGTTTTATAGGGAAAAATAATTATTTTTTATGAATTTTATAATTTGTATCTGTATTTCTTTTTTAATTAGTGATATAATGAAAATAGTTCTAATAGAACTACATATAGTTCTATTAGAACTTGAAATATAGGGATTTTAATAGAAAACGTATATGAGATAGAGTAGTATCATTTTGTGCATATTTTATCTAATGCAGTTCATTCAATAAAAGAAATAAAAGAAGTATAATCTTTTTTAGAGATAGGAAAGAGACCAGTTCTTAAGAATTGGTCAGTTTCAAAGGTTTATTTAATGATGTATGATAGTGTGTCTATAAATACATATCGTTAAATAAAATGATTATTTTTATAGAAACCACCATAGAACTCCATAACCTTAATAAAGTATTTGATTATATTTTTCAGCATATCTTTTTTCTCCTTTCTGTTTTTTTTACAGTTTCATCATAATACAGAAAAAGAAAAAATACTTGCCAAATGTGAGTGAAAATTGGTCAAAAATTGCAAAGGGAGGGATTGGATTGATTGCCGCATACGAGAAAAAAGAAGAAAGTCTTCATATAACTCTTAAAGAATCCGTACATTTTCCACCACATTTACATAGTGGGATGGAAATCGTATATGTGACAAGAGGAACATTAGTTCTAGGTATTGAATGTGAATTGTACCATATGGAAAAAGGTGACTTTGCTATTGTTTTTCCGAATTTGATACATCATTATCAAGTGTTTGGAAAAGGGAAAAAGGAAGCTTTTTATATAGTTCCTAAGATGTCATTAGTAGGTTGTTTTATGGATGATTTGCAAAAGTATTGTCCTAAAAATCCAGTAATAAAAAAGGAAAATGTGCATCGAGATATACGTGATTCGATTGTGAAACTGTATAATGAAAAAAATCGTAGTCAAGCTTTGGAACAAGCATATATACAACTTATTTTGGCGAGAAGTATGCCGTATTTCGAGTTGATTTTGAGAGACAGATTTGAAAGCGATAACATTATAAATAAAATTGTAAGTTATATTGCTAACAATTTTAAAGAAGAGATTTCTTTGGATGTTATGGCAAAGGAATTTGGAGTAAGTAAATATGTTTTATCACGCGTGTTTTCCACAACATTACATACAAATTTTAATCAATATTTAAATGAATATAGATTAAATTATGTGGTGTCATTACTGGAACAGACGGACATGATGATTACAGATGTTTGTTTAGAAGCGGGATTTCAAAGTCAAAGAACATTTAATAGGGCATTTCAGAAGAAGTTCAGAAAGACTCCTAGAGAATATAAAAATGAGATTAAAACAAAAGAGATTATATTCCAACCTGATGAAGAAGAACTGGAGTAAAAATTGGTTTGTGTGGGATTATGTAGTAATAGGAGAAAGTAAGGTTTATTTAGTTGTAATGGAAGTAAAAAAGATGAAATAGTAATGGGAGGAAAAGGTAGATGCAGAGTACACAGCAATTAAAAGAAAGAATTATAAATGGAGAATTAAATCAGGTGTTATTGGACTTATATTATGATAAATCCATGTTAGAGGAACAGAAAAATCGTTATGTAAAAGCAATTGAGAATTTTGAATCTCTTTATGGTGTGAAAGAAGTTGAGATTTATAGTGCACCTGGAAGAACGGAGATTGGTGGAAATCATACAGACCATCAGAATGGAAAGGTTCTTGCAGCATCTATTAATTTGGATGCAATTGCGATTGTTGCAAAATCTGATAGTACAATTGTGAAAATTACATCAGAAGGTTATCCTGATTTAGCAATTGATGTTTCTAGTCTTGAACCTAAAAAAGAAGACGAAGGTAAAACGCAAGCACTTGTTAGAGGTGTTGCTGCTGGAATGAAGAATAGAGGGTATAACATTGGTGGATTCGAAGCATTTGTGACAAGTGATGTTTTATCTGGTTCAGGATTATCATCTTCAGCAGCTTATGAAGTGCTTATAGGAAATATTTTTTCGGGTTTATATAACAGCGGGAATTTAGATCCAGTTGTGATTGCACAAATAGGTCAGGAAGCAGAAAGAGACTATTTTGGTAAACCATGTGGATTGATGGACCAAATGGCTTGTTCCTTTGGTGGAATGATTTATATTGATTTTAAAAATGATAAATATCCATTGGTTAGCAAAATAGATGTTGATTTTAATAAGTTTGGTTATTGTCTCTGCATCATTGATACAAAGGGTTCTCATGCAGATTTGACAGAGGAATACGCTGCAGTACCTAGTGAAATGAATGCAGTTGCTGAATATTTTGGTAAATTACATCTTCGTCAAGTGGAGGAAGAAGATTTTTATGAAAATATTTCTAACATTCGTGCTACAGTTGGAGATAGAGCAGTTCTAAGAGCATTTCACTGGTTTAATGAAAATAAAAGAGTAGAAAAGCAGGTTCAGGCATTAGAAGAATGGGATTTTGAAGATTTTAAAAGATACATTCGTGAATCAGGAGAGTCTTCCTTTAAGTATTTACAGAATGTATTTGCTACAAAGTCAGTAAAAAATCAGAGTGTTTCATTGGCACTTGCATTGAGTGAAAAGTTTCTTAAAGATAAAGGTGTTGTTAGAGTTCATGGTGGTGGATTTGCAGGAACAATTCAGGCATTTGTAGCAGAAGAAATAGTAAAAGATTTTAAGAAATATATGGAAATGTTCTTTGGACCAGCATCTTGTTACATTTTACATATCAGAGCAGAAGGTGGTAAAAAGATTATATAGTTACATTGGAGGGATAGTCATGATATCAAAAACTTCCTTTGGAATGACGAGTGAGGGAGAAGAAGCATTTCTTTATACTCTCACAAGTGAAAAAGGAATGACTATAAAGGTGACAAATTATGGTGCTACTCTTTGTGCTGTATATATGAAAGGTAAAGATTCTGTAGTTAGGGATATCGTTCTTGGGTATGATGATGTTATCGGATACGATAAAAAATCTGGAACATATTTTGGAGCAACCATAGGAAGAAATGCGAATAGAATTGCAAATGCTTCTTTTATGATGAATGGGGTAACATATCATCTTGAAAAGAATAATGGAGAGCATAATTTTCATAGTGGTTTGGATGGTTTTTCGTACAGGTTGTGGAAAGAAAAAAATTTTACTGCAAACAGTGTGACATTCAAATTGCATAGTCCAGATGGGGACCAAGGATATCCAAATGCTGTAGATGTAGAACTAACATATATATTGAATGACAACAAAATTTGTATTGTACATAGTGCAAAGTCAGAGGAAAAAGTATTTCTAAATCTGACAAATCATAGCTATTTTAATTTAGATGGACATGATTCTGGTAACATATTGGAACATCAAATGTGGATTAACTCTGATGCATATTTGGAATCGGATAAATATTTGATTCCAACAGGAAGGATTGTTAATGTAGAAAATACCCCAATGGATTTTCGTAAATTTAAAAAGGTTGGTAGTAATATTCATGATGATTGTATAAATTGTTCTCAAGATAAGTGTCAGGGAGGATGTTTGGCTCAGAAAATGTTAGATATTGTAAAAGCTTATGATAAA
>CALASV010000416.1 GCA_937888895.1 uncultured Clostridia bacterium
CTTTGATTGCTGCTGCAATCTTTGCCTGTCCTGCTTCAGAACACATATACTGGTAGTCTTCTGCATGAACAACGCCTGGCTCCATCAATGCCATTTCTACTACTTTTTTAACGTCTACTGTAGCAGCAATATTACTACCACAATGGCAGACAAATACTCCTATTCTCTGCATGACTTACCTCCTGTATCTTCTGAATGCACTAACTAATAACTGCTGTGGAAGTTCTGGGTCTAATAATTCTGGAACTTCATCTGGAGATAAATAAGTCTGTCCCTTTTCACGAACCACAAGCTGTCTAGCTGCGTCAATTAACTTGCCTGGTTTTACATCTCTTGGACAACGCTCTACACAAGCAAAACAGGAAAGACATTTCCAAAGAGACTTAGAATTTACCAATGCTTCAATATCTTCATTCAAAACATAAGATACAAACTGATGTGGTTTGATATCCATTTCATTAAAAGATGGACAGGAAGCAGAACATTTTCCGCACTTCATACACTTTAACGGATTCACGCCGCTGATTTCTTTGATTTGTTCAGCCTTGTTTATTGCGTTACTCATTATTTCGCTACCTCCTCTTTTACTCCAAGAGCTTCAGCTAACAATTCTGTAAAGTAATATACAGGAAGTTTGTTTTCTGTACTCTTGTTTAAGTTATACATACAAAGTGGACATGCAGTAATTAACATTTCTGCTCCAAAACCTTCTGCACTTTCCACAATCTTGTCACACATATTCTTTGCCATGTCTTTTTCCTTTAAGGAAATATAACCACCACAGCATTCATTACGATATGGATACACTACTGGAGTTGCTCCAATCGCACGAATAAAATCTTCGATAATCGTTGGATTTTCTGGATTGTCAAATCCAAGAATCTTGCCTGGACGAAGAAGTAAACAGCCATAATAAGCACCAATCTTCTTGCCTGTCAATGGATTTACCACTTTTTTCTTTAATTCATCAAATCCAACCTTATCACGAAGCACTTCTAAGAAATGCAATACTTCTGTTTCACCTGCATAAGGCTCACTTAACTGCATATAATTGTTCGCTCTAGTACGAATGTCTTCTACATTCTTCATATCATCATTCACACGCTTAATTACATGATGACAAGCAGAACACAATGTTACGAGTGACTGACCTTTTTCTTTCGCTTCATTCAAAGCACGAACAGAAGAAAGCTTTGTAGCAATTTCATCACTGCCCAACGGATATACCCCACCACAGCACTGCCAATTTTCAACTTCTTCAAGTTCAAATCCAAGTGCCTTTGCAGAAGCTCTGGCATAATCATCCAGATTCTTTGCTTTTGTTCTCAGGGTACACCCTGGATAATAAGTGTACTTCATAGTATCCTCTCCGTTACTGAAACCTTATAAAATAAAAGTCCTTTCAGTGATTCACTTATAATACCAGTAACGCTCTCCTTTCTTGATTGATTCGCTTTAATTTTAATATCGTAACAGCTTCATTATTTTTATTATTTTATAATGGATACCCTATTCAAAAGAGTTCTTTTATAACTAAACTGTTACTCAATATTACAATTCTATCTGTGCAATAATTGCTTTTAATGTATCAGCACTTGCTTTGAGTTTTGCAACTTCTTCCTCTGTTAATGTTACAGGAACCTTACCCTGTGCACCATTTGGTCCAACTAAACACAAAGTACTTAAACATACATCTTCAATACCATATTCACCATGCATCATTGTAGAAATTGTTGCAACAGAATTAGAAGAAGCAAGTAATAAACTACAAATCTTACATACAGACATGGAAACTGCATAGAAGGTTGCACCTTTCTTTGCAATAATCTTTCCACCAGATTTCTGAACATATTCTAATAAGGCATCCTTGTCGATTGGTTCATAACCCATAGGTGCTGCATAATCATCAATTGGCATTGCAGAAATTTCTGCACAACTCCAAGGAATGAAGGAAGTATCACCATGTTCACCAAATACATACGCATGTACATTCTTCTGTGCGATATTAAAATGTTCAGAAATACCACAACGAAGTCTTGCAGTATCAAGAATTGTACCAGAACCAATAATCTGATTTTCTGGAAGTCCAGAAAGCTTCGTAAATACATAAGTCATAATATCTACAGGATTACTTACGATAATATAAAGGGCATTTGGAGCTGCCTTTACAATTTCTGGTGTAATAGACTTCATAATATTTACATTTGTCTGAGTAAGCTCTAATCTAGACTGACCCGGCTTACGACCAATACCAGAAGTAATGATAACGATATGAGAATCTTTTGCATCTTCATAATCTCCAGCAATGATAGAGATTGGGTCTCTAAAACAAGTACCTTGGATAATATCCAAAACCTCTCCCTCTGCTTTTCCTTTGTTTACATCAATCATTACGATTTCAGATGCAATGTCATCCTGAGCTAATGTATACGCAATTGTTGACCCTACATTACCTGCTCCAATAACTGTGATTTTTCTGCTCATCTTGTGCTCCTTTCTTATTGTTGAAAATTTATTTGTCTTTTTTTTAACAAACTTTTTCTTAAAAATTTTGGTATTACAATACCTCGTGTTATCGTACCACATTTTTCATTGTTTATCAACAATTTTTTATGTTATAATCTATTTATAATAGTATGCATTTGCTAACCCCCAAACTCCCACTCC
>CALASV010000417.1 GCA_937888895.1 uncultured Clostridia bacterium
CACCGTGGTGCCCATAAACTCATATCCTAACAGATGATGAATCGAAAAATCCACTTCTCCTTCTGCGGCTAAAAGCATCGGCATCATTCCATAACCCATTCCTTCACCTTCCTTTCTGTAGTTTTATATCTAAATCCATCATTATTTAATAAGGATTTACTTCCAGTAGATACACTAGAGTGAAATGGTATTGCGTATGCAGTTGCAGAGGTTGGATTTGTTAAAGTGCCTGTCACCTTAGAACCAGTACCAGCAGTATTCGCATAATTAGCAGTTCCACCATCTGATGAAGCATATGTTGATGCAGGTTCTGTAGTTTCTGGTGCAGTAGAACTATGTAGTGTGATTCCACTACCTATGGCTGTTCTAGATGAGTCACTCAAAATCTCTGTTCTAATACGTCCATATTGCGATGCAGTTAATTTAACATACATCGTCCAAGTTGTACCAGAGATAACTACCCTAATATCACCAGCACCAAATCCATATCTAACTAACCATTTCATAGTTGGTGCGATTAAAGCACCTCCATTATTTCTAACATGAAGATGGAAAAGTCCAGAATGCTGAGAACTATAAGTAGATGCAATTGCAAATGTTACAATAGTATCGCAATTGTTTGCTAGTGTTTGGGATGCAACTTTATACCAACCAGCCGTGTTGGCAGTATCTGAACCAGAAAAAGAAACAAGTCTATTTGTTTTCTTTGCTAATTCTGTATAAACAGCACCAGATGTAATTAAATTACTACCATCCTTTTTAACTGTAGTATCAACATTCTTAGTTACTGCAGTACCAAAAGCACCTTTAACACAATAAGCCAAATTAGAACTTGTATCTTTGTATGCTCCATTCCAAAATGCTAGTGCTGATAACGTAGGTACTAAAGTTTGTGCTGTACTAGCATTATATTCTAATGTACCCTTTGCAGTTAAATTATAGACACCTTTTGCACAAGCATCATCTAGAGTATAACCATTATAAGTTTTATTTGTTAATGCCTGTGTATCACTTAAATTCACTACCTGTTTACTATTACTATATAAATGTCCATCTGTACCAATATAAACCGTATCATGTGAATAGGTCTGTGGATTAGTAGCTTGTGAAGTTGCTCCAATTAAAAATAACTTAGAGGAAGTATTAGTACTTCCTGCTGTATTTTTGGTATCAGTATTATTATCTGTCCAAGGTACATTCACAAACATCTGTCCATCGGAATTAAGCTCTACTGGATAATTCTTTCCCGATTCTGTATAACCAATTTTCACTAAGCCTAATGCTGAAGAAGTTGCTTTAGCATAGGTTGTATTATTATCTGTAAATACTCGTTTTGTCCAACCAGTAAATGTGCCATTCGTACACCATCTGACATATTCCACATTTTTATCATTACTTGATACAAATGTTTGTTTAGAAATATAGTCTGTAGCAGATGCCCAACGATATAATTCCACATCCAGCGTAAATGGATATCCTGCTACTGGTATATTTGTAATATTTGTAGCTCCACCATTCGTTTTATTGATATATCGCACAATCTCTGGACTGCCAGTAGATAACGTTAATGTATTAGTATCTAAAGTTTGTCCAGTAATATCAATCCTGTCATAACCTTTCGCAAAAAACGCACCAGTACTTGGATTTGCTCTAAAGTTAGTTGATTTGTGTAAAGTATTTGTTTCTGTAGTATCATTGGCATTTGTAGATAAAACTACTCGATAATCAGCATTTGTTGTTGTATTTGTCTGTGTTGCTTTCGTGTCTGTTGGTACTACCCAAGTTCCATCACCACGCAAAAATGTTGCTTGTTTTCCTTTTGCTGGTGCAGGAACTAATCCTGCCTTACCTGCTGTATCTGCTGTTGCACCTGTCATAGCACTATATGTTGGTAAGGTCACTGTTTTTACATTCACACCTGTAATATGACCTTTGGCATCACTTATTACAGAATCTATTGCTGTAAAGGTAGCACCATGATTTGGCTTTGCAGTAGATGTAGTATCTGTCCTTGTGACATCTTTATGTACAATCGTAACAACACTTCCTGATTGACTAACTCCAATATACGCATCACCAGATTTAATTCCTGTGATTGCTCCATTGATATTCGTCTGTGCCACACACCAATCGGCATTAACATTACCAGAACCGTTCCTATCTACTAAAGCAATAATTAAATCACCAATTTCACAAGTCTGCCCTGCATAAGTTCCTGCTGTGACAACTCGATACGTCCAACCTGTTTTATAGGTAGTTGGTAATGCTGTGACTGTTCCATTCGTACCAATCGTACCTTTCATTATCATAGCATCAGATGCAGCAATCGCATTTCCTATCGCAGTCTGCACAAAAGCTGTAGTTGCTACTTGTGTATTACTTGTACCTGCTATTGCTGTTGGTGCTTTTGGAGTTCCTGTAAAAATAGGACTTGCCAGGGGGGCTTTCTTATTTAACTGCTCTTGTACTTTTGATGTAACACCAACCATATAGTTGAGTTCTGTTTCTGTTGCTGTAATTCCCAAATTAACCAACGCTTCTTCTTTTGTCGTAGCACCAGTACCACCTTGAGTTAATGGCAACACACCAACTACACCAAGTACGACATCTTTTGTACCATTAAAAGCAACTTTAGAAGTACTTTCTAAATTTACTTGCAAGTTTCTTGCTGTTACTAATTGTGTAGCTTTATCTGCATTTGCTGATTTTGGTACTTTTGTAGTGCCATCTATGACATCTTCCATATCTTCTAATAAAGTATCTACTACCTTTTTCAAAAATACTTCATTATGTAATAATCGTTCTGTCACTTGATTAAACAGACTCGCATGAGCTTGGTCTGTTGTTTCAAATTTTCTCAATTCAGATGAATAGATAGGATTTTCTGGTATTTCAAAATTCGCCATTCAAAATCACCTCAATTCTAAAACTCATCGTCCATCTGCAAAGTAATTTCAAGGTCCGCATCTTTTCCTTTCGAAAGAAAATTCTTAATTGCTACTAAATCTCCATCTTCGTCATACAATGCCAATTCACTAATATATTTTCCTACTAATTCTTCATTTGTTAAAGTATTTTCCAATAAGAGGACAATCTAAGTATTTATAAAT
>CALASV010000418.1 GCA_937888895.1 uncultured Clostridia bacterium
TTTTATTCCACCTTCTCCACCTTTAGCCCATACTTCAGAAAGTGCAACATTTACACCTAATTCTTTACATTTTGCTTCTACCAAATCAAGTTCAGCTTTCGTATCCGTTGGGAATGCATTAATAGCCACAACGCAAGGAAGTTTATATACGGTAGTAATATTTTCTACATGCTGTAATAAGTTTGGTAAACCTGCTTCCAATGCTTCTAAATTCTCATTATTTAAATCAGCCTTTGCTACTCCACCATGATGTTTTAATGCTCTTACTGTTGCTACTACTACTACAGCAGATGGAGTTAAACCAGCCATACGACATTTGATATCTAAGAATTTTTCTGCACCTAAATCTGCACCGAAACCAGCTTCTGTAATCGCATAATCGCCAAGCTTCATTGCCATTTTTGTTGCAGTTACACTATTACAACCATGAGCAATATTCGCAAATGGCCCACCATGAATAAACGCAGGAGTACCCTCTAATGTCTGTACTAAATTTGGCTTTAAGGCATCTTTTAATAACGCAGCCATTGCACCATGTGCTTTTAATTGTCCAGCCGTTACAGGCTTATCATCATAAGTATATGCTACAATAATTCTTGCTAAACGTTCTTTCAAATCAGTAATGTCACTTGCTAAACAAAGTACTGCCATTACTTCAGAAGCTACTGTGATATCGAAACCATCCTCTCTTGGAGTTCCGTTTGGTTTACCACCAAGGCCATCCACAATGTTACGAAGCTGTCTATCATTCATATCGACAGCACGTTTCCATGTAATTTTTCTTACATCAATATTTAAGCTATTTCCTTGCTGAATATGATTATCCAACATTGCTGCAAGTAAATTGTTCGCTGCACCAATCGCATGAAAATCACCTGTAAAATGCAAATTGATATCTTCCATTGGAACTACTTGTGCGTAACCACCACCTGCTGCTCCACCTTTTACACCAAATACTGGTCCTAATGATGGCTCACGCAAAGCAACGATAACATTTTTTCCAATTTTACGAAGTCCATCTGCTAAACCAACAGTAGTTGTTGTTTTGCCTTCTCCTGCTGGAGTTGGATTGATGGCTGTCACTAAAACTAACTTACCGTCTGGCTTATTTTCCCAATCTTTTAATAAACGATAATCAATTTTTGCTTTGTAGTTTCCATACAATTCTAAATATTGTTCCTCTACACCAGCAACCTTCGCAATTTCTGTGATTTTCTTCTTTTCACACTCCTGTGCAATCTGAATGTCACTTTTGAAACCCATACATGCTCCTCCTTTTATAAATGTTTTTATACTTCAAATAATAAGTCCCCATAGGATGGCATTGGCCACATTTCTTTTTTCACAATCATTTCTAACTTATCTACTGGAAGTCGTAATTCTTCCATTGCAGGTACTACTTCATCTCGGAAAAATTCTGCTTGTACTCTGCCCTTTCTTATTGTATCTGCTTCATCTGTTATTCTAATTAATTCTTTTAATGCTTTTCTTGTATCAACCAATAAATTAGAAGCCTCTTCCAATAATTCTGTTTGTACACTAATATCCACAAACTCACAAGCCTTCTTTACTTCGTTAATCGAATTTGCCAAAGAAGTAATATATGTAATGACTGCTGGAATTATGTGCTTACTTGCAATATCAATCATTGCTCTTGCTTCAATATTGATAACCTTTGTATATGTTTCATACTTTATTTCTGCACGAGATTCTAATTCGGTTCTTGTAAATACACCAAATTTCTCAAATAAATCTATTGTTTTATTTGTAATTAAATATGGAATAGAATCTACCATTGTTTTAATATTTGGAAGTCCTCTACGTTCTGCTTCTTCTACCCATTCTTGTGAATAGCCATCTCCATTAAATACAATTCGTTCATGTTCCGAAACATATTGTTTAATTAAATTCAATACAGCACTATCAAAATCGTCTGCTTTCTCTAATACATCACTTGCTTCAGCAAAGGCTTCTGCTACAATTGTATTTAATACAATCGTGGAGGAAGCTACAGAATCTCTTGAACCTACCATACGAAATTCAAATTTCATACCAGTAAATGCAAATGGTGCTGTTCTATTACGGTCAGTCGCATCTTTTGCAAAGTCAGGAAGAGTGCGAACACCTGTTGCTAAACTTTCTCCCTTGATACTATGAGTTGCTGAACCATGATTTACAATCTGCTTCAAAATATCTTCGATTTGTGCTCCCAAATAAACAGAAACAATTGCAGGAGGAGCTTCATTTGCACCAAGTCTTAAATCATTTCCTACATCGGCAGCTGATTCTCTTAATAATTCTGCATGAGTATCTACTGCTTTCAAAATACAAGCTAAGAAAAGTAAGAACTGCTTATTTTCATGAGGTTTTTTGCCAGCATCTAATAAGTTAATACCATCGTCTGTAATTAACGACCAGTTATTATGCTTACCAGAACCATTCACTCCAGCAAAAGGTTTTTCATGTAATAAACAATGTAATCCATGACGATATGCTACTTGCTTTAATGTTTCCATAATTAACTGATTATGGTCTACTGCCACATTACACTGTGCATAAATTGGCACTAATTCGTGCTGAGCTGGTGCAGCTTCATTATGCTGTGTTTTTGCAGCTACACCTAATTTCCAAAGTTCCTCATTCACATCATTCATAAATAAAGCAATACGCTCTCTAATTGCACCAAAATAATGGTCATCTAATTCTTGTCCCTTTGGAGGCATCGCACCAAACAATGTTCTACCAGTAAATACAAGGTCTTTTCTCTGCAAATATTTTTCTCGGTCAACAATAAAATATTCCTGCTCTGCACCTACGGTAGGTGTTACTTTTTGAGAAGTTGTATTTCCAAATA
>CALASV010000419.1 GCA_937888895.1 uncultured Clostridia bacterium
CCCATTCTGTAGTCAAATATCCATCTCTTTCTATTCTTGAAAAAACAGCAGAACTGGTGTTACCACATCCCATATCAAAAGTAATCAAATATTTAAACTGCTCTATATATTTTTTTAATTCATTTAAATCTTCTAAATTCATTTCTAACATTTTACTCATAATGTGAAACATTTTATCCATTTAATAAATTCCCCTTTCTTCTTTCGTAGTCAATTTATAATATTTCTTCTTGTAATTTTTTATAAAGCTCGTCATTTCGTAATGTTTCAATTCGTCTTCCTGCGTCATTTGGTAATTTATCTATTTGTTCTTTTAATTTATAATATTCTACATACGCTTCTTTTAAACGTTTTTGCTTACGCATAAAACTTTCTTTACATTCGCTTACTACAAATTTATCTTCTGCTTCCTCATATAAATCCTTCAACCGAACCATGCCACTTGGTCCACCTGTCAATAACATCATTTCATTAGAAAGTTTCTTCGCCTTATCATACCATTCTTTCCAATTTTGTTTCTCTTGCTCCGAAGCAACTTGAGTAATTCCTCTATCTTGATTTAATATTGTTGTTTCTTTCTTTTTCTCTTGTCTTACTTTTTCTTTTTTTCCAGAAAGATAAATCACAATACCTACTATACTTAGTACTATTATCACTATTGCTATACCAATTGTTTTTTCTACTATATCCATACAACCTCCTATTTTCATATTATAAAGCTTCACACAACTAAAGTCACAAATGTGCGACAACAATTTATCCATTTATAAAATCTTCGTCTTCCAATTTTGTATTTATAAGTTTTCGATATAATTCATCATTTCGTAACATTTCAATTCGTCTTCCTGCGTCATCTGGTAAATCATCTACTTGTTTCTTCAATTTATAATATTTCGCATAAGCTTCTTTTAAGCATTTTTGCTTACGTATAAAACTATCTTTAAATTCACTCACTATAAATTTATCTTCTGCTTCCTCATATAAATCTTTCAGCCGAACCATACCACTTGGTCCACCTGTCAATAACATCATTTCATTAGAAAGTTTCTTTGCTTCATCATACCAATTTTTCCAATTTTGTTTCTCCTTCTCCGAAGCAATTCTCTTAGAAATTTTCATTCCCTCATTTAACGATTCTATTTCTCGTATTTTTTCATTAGAATCTTCGAAAACTTTCTCTCTTTTATTCTGTGATTGCTTGTCCGTTTTCAATGGATTTTGCTTTACAACATTTTTTTCTTTTTTTATACTTTTTGATAAAAAACCTTGTGCTTTTAATTGTTCCTCTTTCATTTTTAGTTCTTTTTCTTTAGCTTTTAATTCTTTTTCTTTCATTTTTAGTTCTTTTTGTTTTTCTTTTAATCTTTTCATCTTCCGATTGGCTGAAGACTTTCCCTTTGATAATACATGAATTTCCTTCGTACTATTTGTGGAGTTCATAAAATTCTCCTTTCAAAATAAAAAAAACTATTTTACAATTACTTTTCCATCTTCCGTTATAGCAAGGGTCATTAATTCGCTAGAAGTTTGCTCACATACTCCATCTTGCAAAAATCTATCCAACATACATTTTACAAATTCTTCCTCTGTTATTTCCTCTGTTCCACCATTTCCACATACCCATGCACCAAACTTATCACGAATTAATAAAGAACTTTCTCCATTTTCTACAACTG
Source organism: uncultured Clostridia bacterium (assembly GCA_937888895.1). Lineage (GTDB taxonomy): Bacteria > Bacillota > Clostridia > Lachnospirales > Lachnospiraceae > SIG299. Next base: position 1,677 of record CALASV010000419.1, read on the forward strand.
CAATCACATTCTGAAATGATGTTCCATCTCGACCACAAACATTACTTTCTAATGAACCATCGGCATAATGTCTTGCATAAAATTGACCAGCACCATACAAACGCATTGGTAATTTAGAAAGCTCTGTTATATTATCCCAACTCGTATCATATAGTCCTTCTCGTATCAATAATGTTGCTCCACCTTTACCATTTACAGTAGCATCCATAAAATACCCTTTTGTATCTAAAGAACGCCATTTTCCACCTCTCATATTTACAAACATCTCTAAAGATGATTGTTTTGGTTCTATCTTCTGAATAATTGCATTTCTATCCTCACTCCGATTAAAAGAAATATTTCCTTTTATACTGACAAGATATTTACATGTTTTATTTCCAAACACAACTCGTAATGAACTTTTTGCAGGTAATAAAAGTACATATTCCTCCGATTCATACTTTATTCCAATGGAACATGGATAGCTATTTTCATTATATAATGTTTTTGGACAAAGATTTTCTTCTCCTTTTTCTAATTTCAAAAGAAATTTCATTCCATTCGATACTTTAATAAAATCTGCTTCCTTATCTTTAGCTAACAACGGTTCTGTCCAACGCTCCCCTTCAGCAAACGCTTCTTCTGGTAATGCTGTTAAAATCATACAAATTATCTTTACACGTAATCGTATTCCTATAGCTACCGTAGATAATCTCTTATCCACTTGTTCACATATCGCATCATAAGGACAAGAAGGTAATTCGTCCATAATTACATCGATAAATTCTTCTAGAAACTCATTACAATCCTCTGCCTTTGCTTTACTACTAAATATTTTTTTAGGTTCTTTTACTAATTCTTTTTCATATTCTTCCCCAATAAATTCAATCCATGATTCTATCCAATCCTTATATAACCCCCTAAATGTATTATCATTGATAACTAATCCAACATTTAAGCGATATCCGTTCCACCAATCTTCCCTTGGTTTCATAACTTCCACCATACTTGGAGTACATTTTGGTATACGTGTTCCATCGGAATACTTTAAATTGAAACCATCTGACATTTTTATACCTCCAAATTTTTACAATAGAATATTACTCTATAAAAATCTTTCGTTCTACTTTTTATCACGACAATCAGATGAGGATTTTTCTCCTCATCTGATATAAGCGTCTATATTCTACTATTAACCTGTCCATTCTGTATCTACAAATCATATTATATTCCATTTATTTCGTCTTCGTCATCTTCTGCATCAATATCTTCATCATCATCTTCTTCTGTATCAATATCTTCATTATCAACTTCTTCTGCAATAATGTCTTTTAATTCTTCTTCCTGTTCGGCAATGTCTTCATTTACAATTTCAGTCACTTCCACTTCGGTAGCGTTCTCCTGCGTAGCAATTTTCACAAGAATTATAAAACTAGATAATAATGCCCAAATTCCAAAAAAAGGACCAAATTCAACAAACACTAAAACAGATGCTATAAAACAACCAAGCCATACAACGTATGCTACACCTGTCATAAGATTCTCAACCAACTTATGCTCAATGACAAATACTCGAACCTTTTCATACAATAGCTTCAATTTTTCATGTAATTGTGCTAAAGATACTTTCCCCTTAGCATATAACGCAACTAATTTACTTTCTTCCACATTTTGAGAAGCAATCACACCCAATTCATACGGTGTATAATAATAACTTTCTTCTCCTTTTTTCGTCCAAGGAGTTTTGCCTTGTTCTTGCATTACATACCATGCTAACGCATAAGCTAACGCTGTCTCTTTACTAAAATCTGCCATTTCTTTTACAATATCATTAGAAATATATGGCAATTTATCATAAATCGCTTCAATTGTATTGCATTTTAATACATCTGCATAATGAGAAATCAAGTCTTGTGTCGTTGATAATACAAATGTGATATCTTCATCTGTAATCGTTTCTTTCTGCGAGATAGCATGGATTTTGACCATATCTTCTTCGGAAATCCATTCTTCTTCCTCTAATTCTACACAATAAGAAATTAAATTTACTACATTATTTAAATAAATGATGCGATGTTCATTATCTAACTTACTCAAATGCTGATTCAAATGTTCTTTTATCCAATTTGGGCTTGCTTCGCTGTCTTTAAAATTATAAAATTTTTCTACACCCTCTATAATCTCTTTGATGTCTTCTTGGATTTTCTCTTGTGAAGTTGCTGGTAACTGATGTATTGCAATGCTTTCTAATGTTTCTCCATTTTGCACTTTTTTATAAAAATCTCTTTCTAATGTAACTGTTTTCACAGCACTTTGTGCCTTTTCTTTCGTATTAAAAATTCCCTGTAATTTGCTAGTAATATCCATAAAGTAAACCTCCTTATTTGGTTTTCAGCCTTCTCTTTTTTTGTTATCTTTATTATACCATTCTATATATAACGTGAACACCCAAATTTTTGTTACTTTTTTGACTATCATTACCTAAACTTATGCTTTAAACTTCTTCATTTGCTTCTTCATCATCATCAACTTCTTCGATTTCCTTATACAAACAATGTTCTACAACAAAACTATTGGTGTTATCTAATAATTGCATCGTTTCCTCATCATAATTCCAAAGATTTTCTACAACAGAAATTCCCTCATAAACCCATTTTGACAATCCAAATGCCTGTACTTCTGTATAAAATACTTGTATAGCATCATAAAAAAATACAACCCATATTTCTTTTTGATTTTCGTTCTCATGTTCTTTCTGAAAAATTAAACCTATGCTAGAAACTCCCATTCCTAATGCATACGAGAAGAAAACCGTTGTTACCATGGCAGACGCTATCATGAACAATAAATTTCCTATGAATGTTATATTATTTTTCTTAATAGCATAAAATATAACAGCCGTTGCACCCGTAATGATTCCTATTACTTCAGGATATATACGCAATTTTTCATCTAACATATATACTGCTCCTGCACTAGCTCCAACACAAAAATCCGACTCTATTTCCTCACTCTCACTATGTATTGTATCTTCCTTCCAATCATTTACATCAATCGTTTCCACCAATTTAACTGATACGTCTATGATTTCTTCTATCAATGGTTCTTCTAAAACTTCTAAAGATTGTAAAGATTTTTGTCTCAGTTGTAATGCTTCTTTTTCCTTCATAGGATTTCTCTGATATTCTTTTAAATTTTGTATCATTTCAAGCAATAACGCACGTTTTTCTTCTTCAGCATAAAAAGAAATTTTCCTTCTTATCATCTGGCGTACAAACTGTTCTTGTTGCATTTCTATTGGCATCGGTTCAGGTTCAGACTCTAATAAAATTAAACTTATTCTTTCAAAAGCTTCTTCTGCTAATTGCATTCTCAAAGAATCTTCAAATAAATTCTGTGATGTTTCCAAATCAGATACAGAAAGGAGTTGTTCGTAACGTTCACTAGAGAGAATATCAGCGTCATACTCTGATATTTTTTTTAAATAATTATATATATTTCTATATTCTTTTTTATCCATTTTTAATCCTTTCCTTTTTTCTCAAATAATTTTACTTTTATTTTCTCTACAGAACCTATTCCATATAAGAAATAATCCATCAATTCTTCATCTTGATTATTCGTCCCCATGCGATACCCTGCTATCTGTAATAATATTAATGTGTCCATATAATTTAATTCAAATATAATTGCTATCAATAAAATATGATGTCTTTTTAATATATTTTTAGAAACATACTCGAAATATGTTTTCTGAGCCTGTAGCCAATTGCTTTTTAAACTATACCAAGTAGGCTCCGTTATACCAATTTCTTCCCATAATTGTTGTAACGACATGCCTACTTGATTTCTAAGATGTTTAATAACTTCATACAGCTTGTACGGTGGTATTCCTAATTTACTTGTTTTACAATCATAAGAATGCAATTCTAAAAGTCCCTTTATTTTGTCTTTCTGATTCTGTGGTAAATTTTCATCTTCTATCACTTCTTCAATAAATGACTGATTGTTCTGCTGTAATACATTCATTATAATATCAAAACTTTTACTTTCTATATTTTCATTCTCAATGGTTACTTGTTTTATATTCTTACCTTTTCTAAGTTTATTTTTTATACTCACACACTCTATGCCATGATTGTTTTCTTTTTTTATATCATTTATGATATGTTTTGTTTTCTTCCTGTTCACATAAACCCTATCATATGTATTAGAAGAATATATTATTTTATTTCTCCAATATACCTCTGGCCAATAATATAATATCCAATTTCTCCAAAATCGTCTTTTTATATCATCTTGAAATTGTTCCGATAAGGATTGAATAAATCTTGGGTCTAATATATTTTTTCCATTTTTAATACGATTAAATTGTTGTTTATTCAAAGTTTTTGTTCCTGTTTCTTCTTCAAACGAACCAAATGCTTTTAAATACTCTATTTGTGTTACCTTTTTTGGTAAATCTAAATTGTTTTCTCTCATAATCACACTTGTCATCGTCTTACAGGTACTCTCTAAATCACTACAATACTTTGGATTTTTTCTTACTTGACTACCATGTTGCATACACATTTGAATATATTGATATACTTTATTATCTATCTTCTGTCTAGAAAGCATATTCCATACATACAGTTCTTGTTCTGGAAGCATTTTGCTAAAAAAATAAATCAGCCAATATTGTGCATCTACTGAATTTAATTCTACCTTCATAAGCAAATACTCCTTCTTCATAATTTTTTTCACAACTATTTAAGTACAGTTATTACTCCTAATGGTAATACATTTGGAACAAGTATTGTATGCGTTGGTTCGTTAATATCTTGCAAATAATGAGCATCCGAACTTGTTATTATAGTACATTCTTTTAAATACGGGTGTTTCTCTTGTAATGAATGCAATTTTTTCAGTTCTTTTAATTCTACTGTTTTAAAACGACTATCAGGAGGAATAAAGCCAAGATTTGATAACAAGGAAGTGCTCGATTTATCTATATGGGCTGGTATCATTACTCCATGATATTGTTCCATTAAATCATACACTTCGTCAAAACTAATATCTGTTGCATTAATTAATAATTTTTCTACTTTTCCAATAACAACATCTTCTTCATTCATGATAAGCTGTGTTCCAAAAATTTTTTCTTCATTTTTTACGTTTAATAAACGTTCATATACATAAGTATCAAATCTCATCGCATCTTCTAACTGTTCAAATAAGCAAACAACATGTACTTCTTCCCTTGTTGTTAATTCCATGCCAGGAATTGCTGTAATGCCATACTCTTTTGCTACTTTTAAAAAGGCAGGACAATTTTTACAAGTGTTATGGTCTGTCAAAGCGATAACATCTAATTGTTTTACAACTGCCATTCCTACAATATTCGCAGGTGTCATATCCTCATCTCCACAAGGAGACAAACAGGAATGAATATGTAAATCATAAGTAACTTGTTTCCAATCTTTTTTATCTAATTCTTTAAGATAATTCATGATACACCTTTAATGCTACATCAAATATAGGAAGTTCGGTAGAAAGTACTGTAATTTCTTGTTCTATTGCTTTCTGTCGAATATTTTCTTCGATTACTGTTCCTTCTGCAATAATGACACAACTTGCTTCTGTTAAAGAAGCAACTGCTAATGTATTGATATTACTCATAACCGTTACCCAAACAGCACCCTCTGGCATTTTTGACATCGCAACACTTAATAAATCACAACAAAATGGCTTTTTCACCTCTTTTTCCACAGCATTCGATGCAATATGCACTACAGTATAATCCAAATTCTCTATCAACTCTTTTACTGTCATTTTGTAATTTCCTTTCTTATTTTTTCCCAACATCTAATTTAGAAAATTCATCAGACAAGTATTGTATATATTCTCTTAAAATATGAATACAATCATGTTCTCTCGCATATCCACGCACAATATCTTCTGCTAATGCTTTACAAGTTGGTGCTCCACAACAACCACAATCTAATCCCGGAAAACGATTACACAATTCTTCTACTTTTGCCATTTTTGCAATACTTTCTTTACGATTATTTCCCAATCGAAATACAGGTTCATACGTTACATCTTTTGTCCAATATGTATTATTTGGAATTTCCACATTTTCCACACGATTGCAAGCAACTGTCATATATTTTCGCAATCGTTTCATTTTTACCATTGCAGAATAAGGATTTTCAACGGTCAATACACCACCAACGCATCCACCATTACAAGCATTTAATTCAATAAATTTCAAATCAGCCGAAAATTTTTGGTCTTCTAAATCTTCTAATACACGAATCACATTTTCAATGCCATCTGCTGCCAAATAGTCATCACTAAATAAGCCACCTGCTTCGCCACCGGTTGCTCCCCAACTAATACCAATTTTTCCTGCAATCGAAAGTTCTTCCACTTCTTTTACTTCTTTCATTTTAGGAAGTAATTTTACATATATTTCTTTTATCGCACAAACAGCATCTATTTCACTTCGTTCCATACCAAGTGGATACTTCATTGCTGTCACTTTAGAAGGACAAGGAGATATAAAAATAATTCCTATTTTTTCTCTTGGAAGTCCTGTTTTCTCCATCGCACGTTTTCTTGCAATACTCGCTGCGATTTCCACAGGTGGATTAATTGGAAGTAAATGCTCTAATAAATTTGGAAATCTTATTTGAATTAAACGAACTATTGTTGGACAAGCAGAACTAATCAATGGATATTTTTCTGGATGTTCTTTTATGTATACTCTAGAAATTTCTGATACTAATTCTGCTGCCCCACTTACTTCATAAACATCGTCAAAACCTAACTTTTTTAATGCCGTCAATACAATATTTACATCGTCTAAATTATTAAATTGTCCATATAATGATGGTGCTGGAAGTGCTACCGTATATTCATACTTTTCTATCACAGAAAGTTTATCATATACAGGAAGTTTCGCATGATGTGGACAAATTCGAATACATTCCCCACAATCAATACAAAATTCTTTTGTAATAACAGCTTTTCCATTACGCACACGAATTGCTTGCGTCGGACATCGTTTAATACAATTAATACAACCTTTACAAAGGGCTTCGTCTAAATGCACCGATGTCAAAAACTTAGAACTCATTAAACCACTCCTTTGGACTTCAATTTTGATATACTTTAAAAGTAACAGTCGTTCCTTCCCCTAGTTTTGTCTCTATGTTCATTTCATCGGAATATTGTTTCATATTAGGTAAGCCCATGCCTGCACCAAATCCCAATGCTCGAACATTATCTGGTGCTGTGGAAAATCCTGCTTTCATCGCTTTTTCTACATCTGGAATACCAGGACCCGTATCTTTCAACACAACTAAAATATCATCTGGTGAAATTTCCACATCAATCGTACCACCATCGGCATGAATGACCATATTGATTTCGCCTTCATACATCGCAATTGCTACTTTACGAACAACATCTGGGCTACTCCCCATTTTTTTCAAACGCCGTTTTACATCACTAGAGGCTTCGCCTGCTCTTGTAAAATCATCTCCAGAAACTTCATAAGATAATTTAACTATATCGCACATAGTCTGCACCTCCTCGTAAGCCTTTTTCATAAAGCATACCACAAGTAGAAAACATTCGATGTCCTGTACATAACAGTGGAATTTCTCGTTCCATTGCCATTTCAATCATGTTTTCGTCTGGCTTTTTACTCCGTACAAACACAATACATTTAATATCCATCATTTCTGCTGTACGAATGACTTGAGGATTGCATAAACCTGTAATTAGCACTGCTTGGTCTTTTACAAAAGCAAGCACATCACTCATCATATCAGAACCACAAGCTGTATGTACTTCTTTATCTAACCATTCTTCCCCACATGCTACTCTTGCTCCTAAGATTTGTTGAACCTCTCTTACTGTCATAAACTTCCTCCATTCCTAAAAAATCTATTTTTTCTAATTGCTCATAATCACCGTTATCATTATCATATCATATTTTTAGTGATTTTGTACAATTATTAATAGATTTTTTCTCATAAATATGGTATTATAGTTGTATTGTTGAAACAATTTCACTATATATAAAATTTATACTGTAAATTTATTTACAAATGAATATATATTATTTTTTAAAGGAGGTTTACCATGTCTTCACAAAAAAAATCAGTTTCTTTTTGTGGTACAAAAGAACAAGAAGAACGCTTACAAGCAACCATTTCTGAACTTAAATCCGAGCGTGGTTGTCTTATGCCAATTATGCAAAAGGCACAAGATATTTATGGCTATCTCCCAATCGAAGTTCAAACAATGATTGCCGATGCACTTGAAATTCCATTAGAAAAAGTATATGGAGTTGCAACTTTCTACTCACAATTTTCTTTATTTCCAAAAGGCAAATATAAAATCTCTGTCTGTCTTGGTACAGCTTGTTATGTAAAAGGCTCTGGTGATTTATACAATGCTCTTATGGAAAAATTGGGAATTTCTGGTGGTGAATGTACTCCTGATGGAAAATTTTCTTTAGATGCTTGTCGTTGTGTTGGAGCTTGTGGTCTTGCACCAGTACTCACCATCAATGATGATGTTTATGGTAGACTTACAGTAAACGATTTAGACGACATTTTAGCAAAATATCAATAATATGCTACCTGAATTATCTCTCCATGTATTAGATATCGTAGAGAATTCCACAAAAGCAAATGCTACTCTTGTTACCATTATTGTTTCTATTCAAACTTCTTTAGACCGTCTTACAATTACTATCAAAGATAATGGTTGTGGTATGAGCTTAGAACAAATTTCCAAAGTAAAAGACCCATTTTTTACTACTAGAACTACTCGCAAAGTTGGTCTTGGTGTTCCATTCTTTCAAATGGCAGCAGAAACGGCAAACGGCACTTTTCATATCGAATCGAAAGAACAAGAAGGCACTACCGTATGTGCTACCTTTCAACTTTCTCATATTGACCGTATGCCATTAGGGGATATGAATGCTACGATACATCAACTTATTTTAATGCATCTTGATTGTGATTTTCTCTACCATTATGAATATAATGACCGAAATTTTACTTTAGATACGAGAGAATTTCGTAAAATACTTGGCGATATTCCATTCGATACACCAGAAGTTTCTACTTATATAAAACAATATTTATCGGAATATGAAGCCGAAGTAAATCAAGGACATAAAACTATTTAAAGGAGGATTGTCTATGAAATCGTTAGAAGAATTAAGAGCTATTCGTGAAAAAATGCAAGGTCAAGTCGGACTACGTTCCGAATCCGATAAAAATACTCGTGTTATTGTTGGAATGGCAACTTGTGGAATTGCAAGTGGTGCAAGACCTGTACTTTCTGCACTTTCTAAAAATTTATCCAATGTTTCTGTTACCCAAACAGGCTGTATTGGATTATGCCAATACGAACCTATTGTAGAAATATTAGAACCCGGAAAAGAAAAAATAACTTATGTAAAAATGACACCACAAAAAGCATTAGAAGTCGTAGAACAACATTTAATTCGTGGTCAAGTAATTACAGAATACACGATTCAAAGTGTCATGAAATAAAATTAAGGA
>CALASV010000420.1 GCA_937888895.1 uncultured Clostridia bacterium
TAATGGTTTCCCTTGGAAAAATTGAGTTAACAGATGTGATTTATATTGTTCAGTTAACTGGAAATGTGATATGGTCTACTAGCAGTCTAGGTTCATCATGGATTAGTTATAATAAAAAAAAGGTAGCATTTTCTGCTTTAGAACAGTTGATGCAAAGTCCAGAGGATTTAGAGGAAGAAGAAGGACAAATTGCGCCCATGGGAGATATTGCTTTAAGTTTTGAGAATGTGTCTATACATTATAAGGAGTATGAACCAGTTAAGAACTTGAGTTTTTTCTGTCCTAAGGGGACTATTACTGTGCTTGTGGGAGAAAGTGGTATAGGTAAATCTTCAGTATTTAATGCAGTTCTCGGATTTGCAGAATATTCTGGGGAAATTAAAGTTTGGGATAAAATAGTGGAAAAAAAGAACCTAAAAGCAGTACGTCATAGTATTTCTTATATGTCAGAACATAATGAAATGGATGAAGTGACAGTGGAGGAAGCAATTTCTTTTGGAGAAAGAGAGATTTCGGAAACAGAAAAGAAAGAGTATATTAAAGGATTAGGATTAGAAAAAATTAAAAATGCTTCTGTTGCTTCTGGTGGAGAAAAACAAAGAATTTCTTTTATTAGAACATGTTTGAAAAAATGTGGAATTTATTTCTTTGATGAGCCAACAGCAGCTTTAGATGAGGAAAATGAAAAAAATGTTTTGGAGTTTATGAAGAATCTGAAAAGACAAGGAAAGACAGTTTTGATTATCACTCATAGACAAAACACAAAGGAAATTGCAGATCAAGTAATTGAGTTTAAAAATACATCTATACTATAAGAGAGTGTGTTTTATGAATAAAAATAAAGTTAATTTATATAGTTGTTATCAAAAAGATTCTAATATACTTGATCCTATATTTCAAGCATTGGATTGTTTTGAGCAGAGAATATATTTAATACTTAAAAGTCGTAATATTAGTAATCCATTATTTTTTTGTAAAAGTATTGTACCTATTTTTGTAAAATATAAAAATAAAGAAGCTTTAGAGTTACTAAGAAATAATTTATGGGAAGAAGAATTTTCTATATTTAAAAGAGAAGATATTCCTGTTTATAAAAATAATTATTTTGAATCTATAAAAAAGATAATAGACCAAGGAGAATGCGTAGTTTTTTCTACTATGTTTGATTTAGTATATCCGTATCTTTGGTATGATGAAAATTCGAGTGGAAATCATTATGACCATTTTAGCACAATAGTGGATTATGATGAGGAAAATTATTATGTAATAGATAGCCCTTATGTTTTTGCACCAACAAGAAACCAGATTTGTGAATTTAATAAATCTATTAGTATTATTCCTATGAAATATTTACATCGAGGATTTCTGGTCTATTGCAACTTATTTAGGTTAGTTTTACAAGAGGATGTTTTGTATAAGCAAATTGATTTGATAACAATAATTAAAAAAAATGTAATTGATTATAATCATAATTGTTGTTATGAACTAGAAGAAGGTATAATTTTTTATGGTAAAAGTGCATTGATACGATTACAAGAATGTATAAAAACTAGTGAGTTTGAGATATTAAAACAAACAGGATTTAGTTTTTATTGGGATATACATTTGATTTTATCAAGACATATATTATTGAAGATGTGCTTAATTCAAGAAAAAGCTATATTTTCTGAAGATAATTTTAATAAAATACTTATTCAATTGAATAAATGTATTTCTTTATGGAATAAGTTAAAGAATATTATTATGAAAAATTTTTATAAAATAGATACATCGATATCATTTCAGAAGTCTGTGGAAAAGGTCATTAATGCTATAGTGCAACAAGAGAAAAAATTATTTGATGAATTGTCAGTGATATAAGTTTATTTTATGAATATTGATAAGTGTAGTAATCGATAAAAAAGTATAAAGTAAAGGAATTGTTCTGAAAACTTAATTCAATAACAGCTCCTGTATTATTATAACATCACTTTATAAGTTTTTTAAAAATAAATAACATACAAAGTCTTTTCGTAGTATAATAAGTTTGCTAACCAAATAAACACGAAAGAAGTGACCTTGTATGTCAAAACTATTATACAATAAGAGTAGACTATATCGTTATTTTTCTATTTATTTGAAAGAATATTCTGCTCCAACAGCAGAATCTTTCTTCCTTTTATTGCTGTTTATGTTAGTATTAGAATCTGCTGATTCCCTTCGATTTCTCTATCGCCATTTTATTTCTCCATGGACAGAGAAATCCTTAAATGCCTTTTACTATCTTTGCTCTTATGTTAAGGTAGATTATTCTTCTTTTATGAACACTACCATAAAAATAGCTCTATCTTTGATACCAATTTCTCTTCATTCGCAACCAGTGCTTCTCTGTATTGATGATATAATGGTGGCGAACTATGGAACCAAATTTGAAGAGGTTTCCAAACTATTTGACCATGCAGCTCATCAAGGTTCTTCCTATTTACATGGACATTGTTTTGTTAGTTTACTGCTCTGTATTCCTGTATGGAAAAACGGAAAAATTCATTATCTTTCCCTTCCGTTAGGCTATCGTATGTGGCAAAAAACGACTTCCAAGTTGGCTCTGGCAGCTCAAATGGTAACGCAAGTTATGCCACAATTACAGTCGAAACGAACCATTCTTCTCTGTGACAGTTGGTATGCTAAACAAGAAGTCATTGCTTTAGTAGACCAATTCGAACACTTAGATATGGTTTGTAATGTTAGAAAAGATACTGTATTATATGAATTGCCACCAAAACCTTCAGGAAAACGAGGTAGACCTAGAAAATATGGAGAACGACTTTCCTTGGAAGAGATTGCTCTTTCCGAACAACAGATTGGTGGTTATTATACAGGAGTACAAATGGTACTATCGAATCTGTTTGGCGAACGAAGAATTTTTGCTTATGTGACATCTACAGAAGCTATCGGTGGTTCTCGTCGTTTATTTTTAAGCACCATAACTCCAGCTACCTTATCCTTGTCTTGTGCTTGGCAAGAAGTAGAACCTTTAAACCAACGGGACTGGATTGGATGCTGTATGTCCCACTATTTCTCTATCGATTTCGCTGGAACATAATACCGATATCGGCATTATGTTCCTAATGCCGATATTTTTTTAATGCCGATAGTTTCATAAAAACAGCATAATTACTGATATTTTATTTAAAATATCGGTATTAATCTTTATTATGAAGAAGTATCTAGCAACTTCATAACTAAGGAGGTTTTTTATGATTCAAAAAGAATGGGATATACAATCCCTCAGTGATGTTTTTTTGCAAACCGTTCGGGAATACGGCATCAAAGAAATAAGTATCGCACAGTATGAAACTGTTTGTAAAAAAATAGTTCGGTTTTCTATAGAACATGGTTTCTATGGTTACTATCCCGGGCTTCAAGCGGATTATGATGCTTTTATCAATGCAAAAGTCAATGAAACATCGATATCTTATGGGTATGGAAGATTCCAACATCGTGTCATTCGGATGTTCGCTTCTCTTGCTGAAACAGGAAAAATAGACTTTTCCAGTAACTTTCATTCCACGAAAAAGTATACTGTTTCTAAAAATTCTATGGAACTCATTGAAAAAGCGTTAGATTATCATTCACTAAAAGGAGAAGCAAGGTCAGAAATGTCAACGGTAATGAGACATTTTTTTGCCTATGCCGAACATAAACTGGCATCCAATCTTATAAAAGTAACAGATGAACTTCTGATGGATTTCTTTACAAAAGAACTTCCAAATACAAATAAAGGCAGTATGGGAAGATCTTTGCGTGCCATTAAATATCTTTCGGTATACCTTAAAAACAATGGTAATACAGAACTTATACTTGATTTTACACAGCTAAAGGCAAGAGGTCATCATATAAAAGCGATACTTCCATACTCCCAAAAAGAACTACATAGAGCAGTCTCTTCCATAAATACTACAACACCAGAAGGACTTCGAGATTATGCTATCTTACTCCTTGCTTTTGAAACAGGGCTGAGAGGTGTTGATATACGCAAACTTTGTTTACAAGATATTGATTGGAAAAAAGGACTATTACATCTAAAACAGTCAAAAACTGACAAACCCCTAATTCTTCCATTAAGTGGAAAGGTAAGGAATGCCATAGCGGATTATATACTTATGGGACGACCAGAATGTAGTTATCCTGAAATATTTCTGACCGTAAAAGGACCCGTGAAACCAATCGACAAAAGACATGGTGGATTTTCCAGTCTTTGTGATAAATATTTTAATGCAGCAAATGTGGAAAAGATCCCAGGACGAGCATTTCATAGCCTTAGAAGAACATTCGCTACGGAATTATCGGAAGCAGGTGTTTCCCTTGAAACTATTTCACAAATGCTTGGACATAAAAATATAGAAGAAGACAAACCATATCTTTCTTATAACAGAGAACAAACAGCATTTTGTGCCATTGGTTTTGATGAAATACCTATTATCCATGGGAGATATGCAGGAGGTAATCAGAATGACAATCAATGACTATCTCGAAGATTATCTCATAAGAATGCTAGAGTTTCGTGAGGCGGCAGGATATGCCATCGTTACTTATCGTGTTTCCCTTATGCCATTTATTAAGTTTTGCTGTTCTGAATATCAAGATGCTGAAATACTGACATCTGAAATGCTAGATAAATGGTTAACTTATAAAAAATACACTCCAAACACACAGGCTGCATTTATCTCTTGTTTGCGTCAATACTGTAAGTATATAAATTTTTTAGGTACACCAGCATATATACCAGAGGAAGATTATACGATTAAACGCATTACATATGAACCATACTTATTTACAGATCATGAACTAAAAGAGTTGTTTTGTACTATAGATGGATACCAACCATCTACAAACAATAAAAAATATCATCCCGAACTTGTGATATCTCCTTTGTTTCGAATGATGTATTGTTGTGGTATGAGACCTTCGGAACCACTACACTTGAAATGTGAGGATATAAATTTAGACACAGGAGATATTTATATAAGAGAAACGAAAAAACACAAGGATCGTCATATCATTATGTCACAAGATTTACTTCACTTATGTAGAAAATATGATGGCTACATAGGGAAGTGCACATGGTTTTTCGAATATAATGAGAAACCTTATAGCAGAGAGTGGATGACAGCACAGTTTCGGCATTGTTGGAAACGCAGTGGGTTACAATCCTATAAAAATCCAAGACCCTATGATTTGAGACATTCTTTTGCAACAAGAAATCTAATTCATTGGATAGACCAGGGGCTGGACATTAATCAATTACTCCCCTATCTCAGTACTTATATGGGCCATTCGGAACGGAACAGTACTTTTTATTACATTCATCTTCTCCCAGAAAGAATACGAAATTCTACAGGAATAGACTGGGAACAGTTTTCTATTATCTATGGGAAAGAAGGTGAAAGTATTGAAGATTAAGGATCCAGAGCTTTATAAACTTATGAAAAATTTTCTTACAGTTTATCTTCCCGAAACTAGAAAGAAAAGTGTACATACCATTCAAGCGTATCGAGATGCTTTAAATCTATACCTTGATTTTTTAAATCAGTCAAAAGGAATTCCTTTAAAAAATGTAGATAGAAGGGATTTTAATCAAGAGAATATATCTGCATTTCTTAAGTGGTTACAAAAAGAACGTGGGAACGAAAGTACTACAATAAACCAAAGACTTTCCCATATCAAAGGTTTCTGTAAATATGTACAAAAAAAAGACGTCTTGTCCTATCAAATTTATAATGAAATATGCGAAATTGCTGAGTATAAGGATGAACGAATCAAAGAATTCCTATGGCTTACGGTGAAAGAAGTAAAGCTTGTACTAGAACAGCCAGATACTAGTAAAAAGACAGGAATACGAGACCGATTTTTTATTGCCTTACTGTATGAAAGTGGATGTAGAAATGAAGAATTATTACACATGAAATTAAAGAATATCGTAATAAATACTACAGGGGAAGCCGATATTCATATATTTGGTAAAGGGAGCAAACATCGATGTACACCACTTTCTAAAGATATCGTGCCTTATTTTAAAGAGTATTGTAAACTATATCATCCAGATGCTATGAATCAAAAGGAAGAATTATTATTTTATACGATTAGAAATGGGGTAAAATGTCAAATGTCTCAAGATAATGTACAACGTTTTATGAAGACATATGAGACTAAGATAAAAGAAAAGAATGCTGACTTTCCACATCTACACCCACATTTATGGCGAAGAACAAGAGCGATGCATCTTTATTTAGCAGGAATTCCCTTACCACTTGTAGCAGAATGGCTTGGACATTCTAGTATGGAAACTGTTCAGATATATGCAAGAGCAACGAATGAAATGAAACGTCAAGCACAAAGAAAACTTGGTGAAAAGGAAGAATCGGTATTTCAGGATGATATTGCATTTAAATATAGTGACAATGAAGAGATACTCAAGAAATTGGCAGGATTAAAATAATTAATACCGATAATTGCTGTAACATAATCGTGTTGTTACAGCAATTATTCTAAAATATCGGCATTAAAAAAATATCGGCATTAGGAACATAGAGGTAAGCTATTATGAACAGAAAAAGTTTTGGTCGTTCGAACGATATATGCTTCGTAGTCGCATTGGCATAGAACGAATATTAAATCTTATTACGATTTTGTATAGTGCTATGAAACTACTTCCTTATTTAGAGAACGATTTTTCAGAGTATCAAACAGAAAGTGCACAAGAATTTCGTTGGTATTTAAGTAAACAGATTCGAGAATAATTAATTATCGAGCGTTTCGTAAAAACTCTCGAAACCCAAATAAAATCAAGTTCGATTCGACAGCTATT
>CALASV010000421.1 GCA_937888895.1 uncultured Clostridia bacterium
ACAAAAACTGTGTATCTCTAAAAAATACCATACATGTAGAAAGTATTAATGACATCCCAATACAAAATATGATTAAACATAAAAACAAAAATGGTATTAAAAGAAATGCTTTTGTAAATTCTTCTCCTGTTATCCATAATGCTAAAATTAATGGAAACATAGAAAGAATAAGGTTAATTGCTGTAGATAACACTTTGGAAAATGGATAAATATATTTAGGTACATAAACTTTTGTAATTAATCCTGCATTTCCAACAATGGAACCTAAACCTCCACCCACAGACTCCGTAAAAAAATTAAATATAATACCTGCACTTAATAAATATACTGGAAAGTTTTCTATGTCCGAGCGAAATAAAGTAGAAAATACTACATACTGTATCAACATAGTGAATAAAGGATTTAAAAAACTCCAACAAAATCCTAAAACTGACCTTTTATATTTTGTCTTAAAGTCTCTTTTTACTAACTGAATTACTAAAAACGCATATTGGTCAATAGAATTTATTACTTTGCCAACTTTTCGACGATTAATACATCCTATCATGCCCATCAAAATTCCAAACACTACTGCTAATTCAACATAATAGATTCCAATAAAATTACTTTTTCCACCCTCTACTGCAACACAAAGTACATATTCTTGTGATACTCCATTTCGAACTAGCTTTTCTTCTGTGTCTAGTTTTGTTGCATAAAATGTAATAGCATTCCCATAAGTAGCACCATCTGATATTATTTTTATTTTTAATACAGAAGAAGTAATTTCTTTATCTATTTGCAAATTTAAGATAGAATTATCTACTATCTCCTCTACGTTATATTCCTGTGATGACAAAAATTTTTCATTATCATAAACTTCTATTTTTATTTTTCCACTATTGGTTCTAGCATAAGTTGCAACATATAGTGATATATTCTCAATATAATTTCCTTCATAAACTATGGTTTGCTCAATTATATCAGTATCTACAATTTCTCCAATTGCTACTTCTCTTGTTCCTGCTTCTTGCTTATAGTCTGTATATAAAATTTGTTCTTTTGCTGAAAAATAAAATAAAAATACTAATACTACATACACAAGCAAAATACTTACTATTTTTTGTACAACTTGTTTTGTTTGTACATCAGATTTTTGACATACCATATTCCTAAAACTCTCTTTCCTTATTTTTATATTATCAGAAGATTATTTTGTATTTTTCTTATGAAACCATCAAAAAACCAGCCTAAATATAATTTTGTCTTTAAAATATAATAAAAAAAACGATTCATTTTTTTATTTTGTTTCACTTCACATTGCATAATAACTTTATGAAAATACTCTTCTGCACAATCTTTTATCAAATAATTTTCTTTGATATCTTTTAAAATATTATGTCTAATAACTTCTTGTTTTTCCCTATCTTCAATTAGTGTTTCTAATGCTTTTATCCATAATTGTTTTTCATTTTTTACAAGTACACCATTACACCCATTTTTTATTTTTTTAGAATAAGGATATACATCGGAATAAATACCAATAATTCCAAATCTCCCATACTCTAAATATTTATTATAATATTTACACTTATTAAAATGACTGGATGACAATGGTGCTAAACCAATATCCCAGTTTCTTTCTTCCATTAAATTTAAATAATCCTCATATACTGGAACATACGAATAAATTCTATCAATATAACAATGGATATCTTCAGAAGATATTCCGATACATTCCATTTCTATTTCATTACCATACTTTTTTTTAATTTCTTTCAATACTTCTTGTAATAACTTTGTAAACTCATATTCTCTATCTAAAGAACCAGCAAATCCGATTCGTATTTTCTCTTTTCTAATTTGACTTTTACATTCAGTTACAGTTTCTTTAATTAAAGCTATCTTCTTTTTTTGCCCATATTTTTTTAAAAGCAAGATGGAAGGTGATACTAACACATCTGATATTTGAATTAATTTTGTAATATTCTTTTTAATACTTGGCGTTGTAAAATATTGATAGGACTTAGAATAAAAAGGAACTTCTAATAAATCATCATCAATGACATATATTATTTCTTTCCCAAGTTTTTTCATTTCTTGTATAAAAATCAACTCACTTTTCGAACTTCCTCGAACTATTATAATAATTTCACTAGAATTACATTGTTCTATTGTTACATTCCATATAGAATTTTCTTCTAAACATATTTGTTTGTTTTTGCTCAAATATTGTAATTGAATTTGAGCACATAGTATTACCGAAGGTATTCTTTTGGAATACAATAATAAAACCTTATACATTCTACTTCTCCCATCATTTTTATCTATTCTTTTATATTCAATGTAACCCTAATAACATAATGATATATAATATAAATTCATCACTTTTTCTTTGTCGAAATACCATTCCTTGTTGTAAAAATTTCATTCTTATATTCCAATCTTGTTTCGATTGCAGAAACAAGGTTGCTACTGTTTTCTTTTCCTCTGGCATAAGTGTTCCATAAAGGTTGAGTAATTGCTCTGCCTGTTTGGTCAATTGTCCTCGATGTTTTTTAAAATTTTTGATTCTTCTTTTATAATTTTCAAAAACGCTAGTTGCTGTGCCTAGTTCATTTGCTCCGTGTTGACGATAGTAAATATAACTTTCTTCATCGTAAATGACTGTTCCAAAACACGTTCCAACTAAATAAATCCAAAAGTCATGCATGATGGTAAATGTTGGTTGTTTCCCTTTTAACAACTGCACCATTGCTTGATTTATGACACAAGTACAACCAGTACACATATTTTCCACTAATGCATTGCCAAACTCAGCTCTTACATTTGGATATTTTATAGGGGATGGCAACGGATTCAATTTAGCATCTACTAACTGTTTTGCAGAACAGTAAACGATAGGATTTCCTTGTTCTTGTTCTTTTATCCTCTCAATTGCTCGCTTTAATTTTGGTTTTAACCAAACATCATCTTGGTCTGCTAAAGCAATATAAGAATAATCTTCTGCTTGTTCTAATAAAAGAAAAAAACTTTGAATCACTCCTACATTCGTTCCATAAATCACAGAAATATTATTCCATTGTTGTTCGTATTCTGCTAAAATACTTCTTGTCCCATCAGTAGAACCATCATCTCGAATAAGTAACTGAATCTCTACTCCTTCTTGATTTAAAATACTATCTAGTTGTTCCTTAATATAGTTCTCTCCGTTATAACTAGAGAGAAGAACTTGTACTGTTCTCATCACGCAATACCCTTTGATAAATATTCTTCATTTTTTTCTCTATTGTAGAGATATCCAAACAATCTAAAGCATTATCATTTGCTTTTCTTTCTTCTTGCAATCGTAATAATTCTCGATTTCCACGAATATCGGTTGCTTTTACTGGAACTCCAGCTGCAATCGCTTCCATTAGTGCCATTGGCATTCCCTCTTGTTTGGAAGGAAACACAAACATATCTGCTGTATAAAGAAGTTCTCTTACATCTTCTCGATAACCTAAAAAAAGAACCTGTTCGGACAAATCACATTCTTTTGTGAGTTGTATCAATTCTTCTTTTAATACTCCTTGTCCACAAATGACATACACAAAATTTTGCTTTCCGTTTTGTTTCTCTTTTGCTAAAGCACGAATAACTGCTTCATGGTTTTTTCTTGGAATGAGTTCTCCTACACTTAACAACATCATTGTTTCTTCTAAAATATACAACTCTTCTCTTTTCTTTTTACGAATATCATTTCGTTGTTGTGCTGTTATCGTTTGCCCACTCCAATAAGCGACATCAATGCCCACACCAAAAATATACTCTACGATTGTCTTTTTTCTTTTGCAAAACTTCTTTGCTCTTAAAAAATCTTCCTCATTCATTGTAATTAACACATCGGTAATATTAGCTAACCAACGCTCAATTGGATAAAATAGTAACCAATATTGCAATGGTGCTCCTTGATAAAAATGAAACCCATGTGCTGTATAGATTACTTTTGTCCCTTTCCTTCGATATGGTTTTGCTGCAAGTCTAGTTAATACGGAACCAACTGGTGTATGACAATGAATCAACGAAAAAGAATGTTGTTGCAACAATTGCTTTAACTGTTCATACGCTTTTTTATTTTCTTTCCATTGAAACGGGGAACGAGCAAAATCGATTTGATGTAAAATAATTCCTGTTCCTTCTAATCGGTGATTATCTGTTCCATAACTTACATTATTGAAGTTAGAGGCATAATGTACTTCATACCCCATGTCTTGTAAAATACGGACATTATTCATTTCAAACTGTGGTACAAAGCCACTCACCGTTGTGGCTATCAGTACTTTTTCCATAGTTGCCTTTCTTTCTCTACTATTTTTATACAACTCTCAGCACAACTAAGCCAATTTGCTTTTCTTCGTCTATAACA
>CALASV010000422.1 GCA_937888895.1 uncultured Clostridia bacterium
AAGTAAACTTGTAGTCGATTTTTTATAAATTTTGTTTTGGCTGAACTGTTACAAAAATTGTGAAATAAGAAAAATAAATGATTGTTTCTTTTTGTATTTTAGTATATAATTCATATCTAATAATAATGATAGTATCATTCATTAGGTTTTGGTGAATCGTACTATAGAATACAAATTGTAATTTTTTCTAATATACTTTATCTGATGAGATGGGTAAAATAGAGTATACTAAGAAAAAGAGAAGAAAGGATTGATGAGAAATTGTTTAATGTATTAAAGAAGACATTGAAAAAAGAGTTTGGCTATAAGAAATATGAGCAATATGCAACTTCGATTCGAAAAGGGATTCGTGAATCGAAAGCATATAGTACGGATATTTTTGATGATATTTATAGTATGGTGAAAGAAAAAAATGAAGAAGATTTAAAACAAATGCAGGAACGTTTAAATGCTTCTTTATTCAATGCTTTTCAAATTAGTAGAAATTATATGGGTGCATTTATTGCCTATTTAATTGCATTTGGTGTTATGGGGAGTTATGCGATACAAATGGTTGCGATTCCGGGTATGTTAGTGATTAGTATTTTATTTTTATTTAAGACGTATGAGTTTGTTGTCAATAAGTTTTGTTATATTGATGCTCACATGGTACTTATTTACAAATCAGTGTTAGAGAGAGTATTAACCGAACGAAAAACTTCCATACAATAGGTAAGAGAAATGGAAAAAGCTATTGGCTTTTTCCGTTTTTTATGGTATAATAGTTAACGTGTTAATAATTAGTTAGTTAACCAAATCAAATAAGTTCTCCACGAGGAATGTATTGGCTCTAGGACTTATTTGTGTTAAGTGGAGTACAAGCTCCACCTAACAAATCGCAATAGCAATTATTTGGTTACGAGTAAGTAGCGAAGCGGATTACGAGTATCTGCTTGGAGAAAGGAAAGGAGGCAATCATGGACAATAAGTGTCTGGTAGGTGACATTATGAAGATTAATCGGGAGCATCGGAAATTGGTAGAACGGCGAATTTCTTCTCTTGGAATACATCCGAGCCAACATCATCTTCTGATGCATATTTCCAGAACGAGACCGTCTACCCAAACTAGTATCGCAGAGGCAATGGGGGTATCTGCGTCAGCAATTGCAGTGAGTTTGAAAAAACTAGAAAAGGGAAATTATATTGAAAAGAGGACTAGTCCAAATGATAGCCGTTCTAATCTAATTGTATTAACAAAAAAGGGAGAAGATGTCGTACTGCAATCTCAAATTTTATTTGATGAAGCAGATGAGTTAATGTTTCAAGGAATTTCAGAGGAAGAAAAAAAACAACTTTATAGTTTCATGGAGTGTATTATAAAAAATTTGCTTTCTGTGAATGAACAAGAATAAAAAAAGGAGGACATTTTTGTGAAACAGTATATGAAGTATATTAAACCATATCTGCTCTACTTTATTTTAGCACCTATTTTTATGATAGTAGAGGTAGTTGGAGAAGTGGTAATGCCAAGACTGTTAGCAAATATTATGGATATTGGTATTCCTAATCAAGATATGGGTTATATTGTAGGAATGGGATTTTCTATGGCAGGTATGGCACTTGTGATGATGCTTGGTGGTGTTGGTGCTGGTTTTTTTAGTGCTAAGGCGAGTGTTAGTTTTGCTGCTGCGTTAAGAAAAGATGCATTCGCAAAAGTACAGGAATTTTCATTTGCAAATATTGATAAGTTTAGTACTGGTTCTTTAGTAACTCGTTTGACGAATGATATTACACAGTTACAAAATATTATCAATATGGCATTAAAGATGATGTTTCGTGCCCCTGGTATGTTAATTGGTGCATTGATTATGGCAATTTCTATGAATCCAAGTTTAGCAACCGTAATTGCTGTTGTTATTCCTATTTTAGTAATTGCCTTAGTTATTGTTATGAAAACAGCATTTCCAAGATTCCAAATCATGCAGAAAAAGTTAGACCGTTTAAATACAAGCGTACAAGAAAATTTGACAAATATTCGTGTAGTAAAGTCATTTGTGCGTGAAAAAGAGGAAATGGAAAAGTTTGGTGAGGCAAATGAAGATTTGCGTACAGCAAGTATGAATTCATTTAAAGTAGTTATTTTAACAATGCCAATTATGACAGTGGCAATGAATATTACTACATTGGCAGTTGTATGGTTTGCTGGTAATCAAATTTTAGTTGGTGATATGCAAGTTGGTGATTTGACTTCCTTTACCACTTATGTTGTACAAATTTTAATGTCGTTGATGATGACAGCAATGGTAATTTTAAATAGTTCTCGTGCAATTGCTTCTGCAAAGCGTATTAGTGAAGTATTAAATGTGGAAGTAGATTTAACAGACGAAACTGCTACTAGAAAAGATGCAGTTGTAACAAAAGGTTGTGTAGAATTTAAAGATGTATGTTTCCGTTATTACAAAGACCATGAAGAATATGTATTAGACCATTTAAATTTTACAGCAAATCCGGGAGAAATCGTAGGTATTATTGGTTCTACTGGTTCTGGAAAAACAAGTTTAGTACAGTTAATTCCAAGGTTATATGATTGTGATGAAGGAGAAGTATTAGTAGATGGTATCAATGTAAAAGATTACTCTTTAAGGAATTTAAGAGAGGGCGTTGGTATGGTACTTCAGAAAAATGTGTTGTTTTCTGGAACTATTTTAGATAATTTAAAATGGGGTGATGAGAATGCAACACAAGAAGAAATTATTGCAGTAGCAAAGAGAGCACAAGCACACAACTTTATTGAGCATTTTTCAGATAAGTATGAAACAGAATTAGGACAGGGTGGTGTGAATGTATCTGGTGGACAAAAACAGCGTCTTTGTATTGCAAGAGCATTATTAAAGAAACCTAAAATTTTAATTTTAGATGATAGTACAAGTGCAGTAGATACAGCAACGGAACGTAGAATCCGTAAAGCATTTGATGAGGAATTGAAAAATACAACAAAAATCATTATTGCTCAACGAATTTCTTCAGTAAAAGATGCCGACCGTATTTTAGTTATTGATGAAGGTAAAATTGTGGGCGAAGGAACACATGAACAATTATTTAATGATTGTAAAACATATCATGAAATTTGTGTTTCACAAGAAGAAAAGGAGGCGAGTGCATAATGGCAGGAAATACAAACAACAAACCTCCAATGGGTGGTGGTCCAAGAGGAATGAAAGGTCCGGGTGGAAAGCCAAAGAATACGAAGCAATCGGTTCTTCGTGTATTTAGTTATATTAGAAAAGATGTACCATTATTAGTCATTGTATTATGTTGTGTTTTAATCAATACGGCTTGTAGTTTAATTGGTTCGTATATGTTACGTCCTATTATCAATGATTTGAATACTAATGCAAAAGCGTATTTAGCAGCAGAATCAAAAAGTGTAGCAGAACAAATTTTATCTACTGGTTTAGAATCATTGATGCAAGGTATTTTATTGATGTTATTAGTATATGCCTTTGGTGTTATTTGTTCTTATTTACAAGCTCGAATTATGGTGACGATTTCTCAACGTGCTCTTAGAAATATGAGAAATGAATTGTTTGGAAAAATGCAACGTCTTCCAATTCGTTTCTTTGATACAAACAATCATGGTGATTTAATGAGCCGTTATACAAATGATTTAGATGCTGTTGGTGAAATGTTAAATAATACAATTCCACAGTTAATTTCTGCAGTAATTACATTAGTTGGAACACTTAGTTTAATGGTATATACGAATCCAATTTTAAGTTTAGTAACGATTGTTGTTGTTCCATTACTTAGTACAGTAGGTGTAACGATTGCAAAGCGTAGTCGTAGTTTTTATTCTCAACAACAGGCGGCGATTGGGGCAGTCAATGGTTATATAGAAGAAGCAGTGACAGGGCAAAAAGTAATTAAAGTATTTTGCCATGAAGAAAAGGCGATTGGAGAGTTTAATGATTTAAATGAGGATTTAAAAAATAAACAGATTCGAGCAGCCTTTGTAGGTGGTATGATGGGTCCTGTGATGGGTAATTTGAGTCAAGTGAGTTATTCATTAACTGCTTTAGTTGGTGGTATTTTATGTGCACTTGGAAAGTTTGACGTTGGTGGTCTTGCTATTTTCGTAAATTATTCGAAACAGTTTGCTCGTCCTATCAATGAAGTTTCGATGCAAATGCATACCGTATTTTCTGCGTTAGCAGGTGCAGAACGTGTATTTAAGATGATGGACGAAGCTCCAGAAGAACCAGATATTAAAAATGCAGAAGTTCCAGAAAAGATTGAAGGAAATGTAAAATTAACAAACGTTACGTTTGGTTATAATCCAGATAAGACGATTTTAAAGAATATTTCTCTTTATGCAAAACCGGGTCAGAAGATTGCATTTGTAGGCTCTACAGGTGCAGGAAAAACAACAATTACCAATCTTTTAAATCGTTTTTATGATATTCAAGAGGGCGAAATTACAATTGATGGTGTCAATATTAGGGATTACAAGAGAGATTTCTTACGTCAAAATATTGCAATGGTATTACAAGATACGCATTTGTTTACTGGTACAGTAAGAGAAAATATTCGTTATGGTCGTTTAGATGCTACGGATGAAGAAGTAGAGGCAGCAGCAAAAGTAGCAAGTGCTCATTCGTTTATTATGCGTTTGGAAAATGGTTATGATACGATGTTAGAAGGTGATGGTGCGAATTTAAGTCAAGGTCAAAGACAGTTATTGAATATTGCAAGAGCTGCCATTTCTAAAGCTCCAATTTTAGTATTAGATGAAGCGACAAGTTCTGTCGATACGAGAACAGAACGCCATATTGAACATGGTATGGACCGTTTGATGAAAAATCGTACTACGTTTGTTATTGCACACCGTTTGTCTACCGTTCGTAATTCGAATGCGATTATGGTATTAGAACAAGGTAATATTATTGAACGAGGAACACATGACGAATTATTAGCATTAGGTGGTCGTTACTATGAATTATATACAGGTGTGAAGGAATTAGATTAGTAAGCTGATAAAATAGTTTGTTAAGTAGTGAAGTGAATTACAAATATTTGATGAAATAGAAAAAGGAGTAGAAACTATGAGTAAAGTATATGTATTTTTAGCTGATGGTACAGAAGAAGTAGAGGCATTGACGGTAATTGATTTACTTCGTCGTGCGAAGGTAGAGGTAGTGACAGTTTCTGTTATGGATAGAAAACATATCATAAGTTCACATAATATTAGTATTGTGGCAGATGAAGTGTTTGGTGCATTGGATTATATGGATGGTGATATGGTAGTACTTCCGGGTGGAATGCCAGGAACGATTAATTTAAGAGAACATGATGAGTTAAGAGATGTACTCTTTTCTTATCAAGAAGCAGGAAAATATTTGGCAGCGATTTGTGCAGCTCCAACCGTATTTGGATGCAATGGTATGTTACAAGGAAAGAATGCCGTATGCTA
>CALASV010000423.1 GCA_937888895.1 uncultured Clostridia bacterium
GGAAGGATACAGAGATTATCATACCAAGCGAAGTACGTCAGAGAGAAAGACAGATATCACACGATATAATTTATATGTGGAATCTAAAAAAAAATACAACAAATTAATGAATCTGCAAGAAAGATGATGAATATTCGTTATGCCAAAGATGTATTAGGAGAACCAGTTATTCGTATTTTAGAACCAAAACTTTTCTTAGAAGTGTTACATTATGGAAAAGAAGTTCGTAATCGAAGAACTTATTTAGCAGAATATAAAAAATATATTGAATATACGATAATTCATGATAAAGAATCGCGTTTATTGATTGCGATTATGAGTGATGTTACAATCGAAGAAAAAGAAAGAGAAAAGAAAGAACATATTACTCGTCAGACAATGGAAGTGGCAGATAAAGTAGTAGAAAAGCAAATGCGAATTGTGCAAGAAATTGCCTCTTTACTTGGAGAAACAGCAGCGGAAACAAAAATTGCACTTTCTAAACTAAAGGAGTCGATTGTAGATGAATGATTTATGTGCAGAAATTGGATATCAAAGTATCAATCATTTTGGAGAAGAATTGTGTGGTGACCATGTAGAAATCGTAGAAGAAAATGAAAATTCTACCGTTATTGTATTAGCAGATGGTTTAGGAAGTGGTGTAAAAGCTAGTATTTTATCTACATTGACATCTAAAATTATTTCTACGATGATGGCAGCAGGACTTCCGATTGAAGAATGTGTACAAACAATTGCTGATACACTTCCTGTTTGTGCAGTACATAAAGTTGCTTATTCTACTTTTACGATTTTGCATTTGAAAAATTATGATACAATGGAACTAATTCAGTATGATAATCCACAAGTCATTTTTATACGACAAGATAAAAATGAAGAATATCCAAAGACGGAATTAAATATTAATGGAAAGAAAATTTATCGTTCTGTCATAAAATTACAGGAAAATGATTTATTTGTAGCAATGAGTGATGGTTGTCCTCATGCGGGAGTAGGTGGTTCTTACAATTTTAATTGGAAACGAGAAGATATTATTGATTTTTTGGAAGTATTATCTATTGGTGGTTATACAGCTAAAAATATATCAACAGCGTTATTAGAAGAATGTGATAAATTATATGGATTTGAGCCAGCGGATGATGCTACGGTTTGCGTTGTTCGAATAAGGAAACGAGAACCAATCAATTTATTGTTTGGACCACCGTTTAACCGAGATGATGAAAATCGAATGATGGCATTATTTTTTTCGAAAGAAGGAAAGCATATCGTTTGTGGTGGAACGACAGCTTCGATTGTAGCAAAATACTTAAATAAACCATTGAAACCAAAAGCTCCAATAAAAGATTCTGATATTCCACCTATTTCTGAATTAGAAGGTGTGGATTTAGTAACAGAAGGTATTATTACGATAAATCGAGTGGTAGAATATGCAAAAGATTATTTAGGTGATAACTTAAAATATGGGCATTGGAGTTTTAAGCGAGATGGAGCCTCTTTGATTAGTCGTTTTTTATTTGAAGAAGCAACAGATATCAATTTTTATGTTGGAAAAGCGATTAATCCAGCACATCAAAATCCAAATTTGCCAATCAATTTTAATATAAAAATGAATTTAGTAGAAGAATTATCTTCCTGTTTAAAAAAAATGGGAAAACGCATTAAAGTAAATTACTTTTAATTATCATAGAAAATGGAGGAATTTATGAGAAAGTTTGATACAAAAGTACAGTATGTAAAATATAAAGTGTTGCGTGAAGTAGCAAAACAGGCATGGAATGATACTTTATTAGAAAATGTATTAGATATTCCAAAGATGATTGCACCACAAAAGGAGTCTTCCACCAGTTGTTGCGTTTATAAAGAAAGAGCAATTCTTGGAGA
Source organism: uncultured Clostridia bacterium (assembly GCA_937888895.1). GTDB lineage: Bacteria > Bacillota > Clostridia > Lachnospirales > Lachnospiraceae > SIG299. Next base: position 1,879 of record CALASV010000423.1, read on the forward strand.
ACGTGTAAAACTTGCGATGGGTGGAGATGTAGATAATCCAAATATTATCCAAGTCATTGACATTGCTTGTGATGAGTGTCCAGCAGCTGGTTATGAAGTAACAAGTTCTTGTCGTGGTTGTTTAGCACATCATTGTGAGAATGCTTGTAAGCGTGGTGCAATTTGGTATGACCATAACCATGAAGCACATATTGATAAGAGTAAATGTGTAGAGTGTGGTATGTGTGCCAAAGTTTGTCCATATTCTGCGATTGTAAATAGAAAACGTCCTTGTCAAAATGCTTGTAAAGTAAAGGCAATTAATATTAGTGAAGATAATGTTGCAGCAATTGATAATGAAAAGTGTATTCAATGTGGTGCATGTGTATATCAATGTCCATTCGGTGCAATTATGGATAAATCCTATATGTTAAATGTCATTGACTTAATTAAAAAGAGTGAAGCACAAAATACAAAAGTATACGCAATGGTGGCTCCAGCAATTGCAAGTCAATTTTCTTATGCTAAAATTGGACAAATTGTGGCAGGTTTGAAAAAAATGGGATTTTATAGTGTTGTAGAAGCAGCCCTTGGTGCAGATATGGTAGCATTGACAGAATCTCAGGAATTAGTGGAAAAAGGATTTTTGACAAGCTCTTGTTGTCCAGCGTTTGTAAAATATATTAAGACAGCATTTCCAGATTTAGTTCCATATATTTCCCATAATATGTCTCCAATGGGTGCTTTGGCAAAATATATTAAGGAACATGTAGAAAATGCAAAAGTAGTATTTATTGGACCTTGTACTTCCAAGAAAGCAGAAGCACAATTAGCAAATGTAAAACCTTATGTAGATGCTGTTATTACATTTGAGGAATTACAGGCATTGTTTGATAGTCGTGATATTGAAATTACAGAATTAGAAGAAGAAAATTTAGATGATGCTTCTTACTTTGGACGTATTTTTGCTCGTATTGGTGGATTATCAGAAGCTGTAGTACAAGCATTAAAAGAACAAGACTTAGAATTTGATGTAAAAGCAGTAACTTGTGATGGTATCGAAGAATGTCGTATGGCATTGCTTAAGAAGAGTAAAAATGTACTTGATGCTAATTTTATTGAAGGTATGGCTTGTATCGGTGGCTGTATCGGTGGTGCAGGTTGCTTAACTCATGGAGAAAAGAATAAAGTAGCAGTAGATAAGTATGGAAAGACAGCAGGAGATAAAACAATTGTTGAATCTGCGAAAAGTTGGGAATAAATTTTAGAAAAGTAACAAAAACTACCTTTCAAGATGAAAAGAGAGGTAGTTTTTTTTATGGAGCAAAAAAAAGATTTTTTTACGATATTAAATGAGTATAAACAAGCATTACGGGCAGATGAAAGCTTTGATGTAGTAACTCGTGTATTTATGGTTTCGGATAAACATGCTGTATTATTTTTTGTCGATGGTATGATAAAAGATGAAACAATGCAAAAAATGATGCAAGAGTTTGCAAAAATCAAACCAGAAGATATGCCAAAAGATGAAGTAGAGTTTGCAAAATATCAAATACCTTATGTGGAAGTAGAAGTGTTACAAGATATGACACAAGCAATCAATAGTGTACTTTCTGGTGCACCTTGTCTATTGATTGAAGGATATACAAATGCAATTTCAATTGATATTCGTACGTATCCAGCAAGAAGTGTACAAGAGCCAGAAAAAGATAAAGTTATGCGTGGTTCTAGAGATGGTTTTGTAGAAACACTTATATTTAATACTGCGTTAATTCGTAGAAGAATTAGAGACCCAAAGTTAACGATGGAATATTGTAGTGTAGGAACGATTTCTCATACAGATATTGCACTTTGTTATATGGTAGACCGAGTCGATAAAAATTATTTGACTGAAATTAGAAAGCGAATTAAGAGTATTCAAGTAGAATCATTGACAATGAATCAAGAAAGTTTAGCAGAATGTTTGTATGAAAGTTCTTGGTGGAATCCATTTCCAAAATTTAAGTTTTCGGAACGACCAGATACGGCAGCTGCTTGTGTATTAGAAGGAAGTATCGTTATTTTAGTAGATAATTCTCCTGCTGCCATGATTTTACCAACAACGATTTTTGATATTATCGAAGAAGCAGATGATTATTACTTTCCACCAATTACAGGAACTTATTTGCGAATCAGTCGAGTGCTTACAAATATTGTAGCATTTATTTTAACTCCATTGTTTTTACTTTTAATGCAACAACCAGATAGATTGCCAGAAAACTTTGCTTTTATTGCATTGAAAGAACCAATGAATATACCGTTATTATGGCAATTTTTATTACTAGAATTTGCTATAGATGGTTTGCGATTAGCAGCATTAAATACACCAAGTATGTTGAGTTTACCATTGAGTGTAATTTCTGCTTTAGTCATTGGAGAATTTGCTGTATCTTCTGGTTGGTTTAATGCAGAACCATTACTTTATATGTCATTTGTTGTACTAGCAAATTATACCCAAGCAAGTTATGAGTTAGGTTATGCAATTAAATTTTTGCGAATCATTACATTAGTAGCAACGGATTTACTTGGTATATGGGGCTTTGCAGGAGGAATCCTATTATTTATTTTATGTGTAAGTACAAATAAAGCAATCGGAGGAAAGAGTTATATTTATCCATTAGTTCCATTACATGTAAAAAAATTGATGAAGCGATTTTTTAGAATTAGTTTGAATCATGAGAAAAAAATGCAAGGTGGAAATAATAGAGAGTAATTGTTTTTTAGATAGAATTGTGGTACAATAGAATAGTCAAAAGGATTAGTAAAGAATATTCTGAATTTAGTTGAGTGAAGGAGGGAATTACAAAATGTCAACACCACATAATAGTGCAAATAAAGGGGACATTGCGAAAACTGTGTTAATGCCGGGTGACCCACTTCGTGCAAAGTTTATTGCAGAGAAGTATTTAGAAAATGTGACTTGTTTTAATACCGTGAGAAATATGTTTGGTTATACAGGAACGTATCATGGAAAGCCTGTTTCTGTGATGGGTGGTGGCATGGGAATGCCTTCGATTGGAATTTATTCGTATGAATTATTCCATTTTTATGATGTAGACCAAATTATTCGTATTGGTTCTGCTGGTGGTATTTCGGATGATATTAAATTGAGAGATTTAGTCATTGGTATGGGTGCCTCCACTAATTCTAATTATGCAAGTCAGTATAATTTACCAGGTACAATCGCTCCAATTGCTGATTTTTCTTTACTTCGTAAAGCAGTAGAGATTGCAGAAGGAAAAGGAATTAATGTAGCTGTTGGTAATATTCTTTCTTCGGATGTTTTTTATAATGATGATACTACCGTCAATGATAAATGGAAAAAGATGCAGATTCTTTGTGTAGAGATGGAAGCAGCAGCACTTTATTTAAATGCAGCAAGAGCAGGAAAGAAAGCACTTTGTATGCTTACGATTTCTGACCATATTTATACAGGAGAAGCACTTTCGGCTGAGGATAGACAAACGTCATTCCATGAAATGATGGAAGTGGCTTTAGAATTAGCATAAAAAGTTGAGTTACGATAATAACTATTTCGTTATAGGTAAATAGCAGAATAGTGAAGTTGTTGTTAGGAAAGTGGTGAGTGAGAATGATGGAAAAAGATTTAGGTAGAAAATTAATGCAAGTAGCAATCGAATATCGAAAGCGTTCTTATGCTCCGTATTCTCATTTTCAAGTAGGAGCAGCACTTTTGACAAAAGATGGAGAAATTTTTGGTGGTTGTAATATTGAGAACGCAGCTTATACTCCTTCAAACTGTGCCGAGCGTACGGCTATTTTTAAAGCAGTAAGTGAAGGAAAAAAAGAATTTAGTGCAATTGCGATTGTTGGAGGAAAAGAAAATGGAGAATTACAATTTTGTTCTCCATGTGGCGTATGTAGACAAGTATTAGCAGAGTTTTGTGACTCAGAAACATTTAGTGTTTATCTTGGAACAGGAGCAGATAATTATCAAAAATATGTATTAAAAGAACTTTTTCCATTTGGATTTGGTTCTGAAGATTTACAATAATAGAGTGTTTTATCAAGACAGTTCTATGAGCTGTCTTGAGTAAGTACATAAATATTAATAAAAAAGGAGAATGGTCGTATGGCAAACAGATTTATTTTGAATGAAACTTCCTATCATGGAGCAGGTGCGATTAATGCAATCGCAGACGAGGCAGTAAGAAGAGGTTTTAAGAAAGCATTAGTATGTTCTGACCCAGATTTAATTAAGTTTGGTGTTACAAAGAAGGTTATTGATGTACTTGATGCAGCAAATCTTGCATATGAAATTTATTCCGGTCAGGGTGAGCAGACTACTTTGATGCAGATTGGTGAGCAGGTGGTATATGGTGTCCACGGTGTCTGCCGTGTGGTCGACCGGGAAGAGCGTGTGATCGACAGAAAGCGACGGACCTATCTGGCTCTGGAGCCGGTGGGACAGGACGGATCCCGGTATCTGGTTCCCACCCACAATGCGGCGGCCATGGCCAAGGTCCGGCCCATGCTGTCCAGGGAAGAACTTGAGGAATTGCTCG
>CALASV010000424.1 GCA_937888895.1 uncultured Clostridia bacterium
GTGATATTGTGCAAAGTTGGTTAAAAGGGCTTTCGAAAGAAGAAAGAGAGCGATTTGTTGATACATTATATGGAATTTTAGAAACAACACAAGCAAAAAGTTTAGAAGATTTAAATGCTGAAAAAGGAAAAATTGCAAATCTTATTTTAAAGGAAATTACAGAATTAGATAAAGAAACAAGAGGAATGTTGACAAAAATAATTGCTACTTTATTTAAAGAAGGAAATTTGGCATTAAAATCAAGTAAAAGGAAGAAATAATGGTTTGTACAGGCACAAAAAACCTCCAAGGTGAGTATATTGACAACATAGTCAAAACTTGCTTTGGAGGTTTTTGCATGAAAAAAAGATGTAGTATGTTGGCCATTTTTTTACTTCTTTGCATAATGCTTACTGCTTGTGGTCAAAAAGGTGATTTAGTAAAAGTGCAGTTAAATGAAGTGGCTCACTCTATCTTTTATGCGCCAATGTATGTGGCAATTGAGGAAGGATATTTTGAAGAAGAGGGAATTGAACTAAACTTAGTAAATGGTCTTGGTGCAGATAAAACAATGACTGCTGTATTGTCAGGGGAGGCAGATATTGGATTTATGGGTTCCGAAGCTTCCGTTTATGTCTACAATGAAGGAGCTGATGATTATGTAGTTAATTTTGCACAGTTGACACAACGAGCAGGAAATTTCTTAGTATCAAGAGAAAATAATCCAAATTTTAAGATGACTGATTTGAAAGGAAAGACGGTACTTGGTGGAAGAAAAGGTGGTATGCCACAAATGGTATTTGAATATATTTTGAAGAAATATGGGATTAACCCAGATAACGATTTGAACATTGTAACAAATATTGATTTTGGTATGACAGCACAGGCATTTGCTGGTGGAAGTGGAGATTATACAGTAGAGTTTGAGCCTTCTGCAACAGCTTTAGAATTAGAAGGTACAGGATATGTTGTATCATCGCTTGGTGTAGAAAGTGGTTATGTTCCATATACTGCTTACTGTGCAAAGAAAAGTTATATCGAACAGAACCCAGAAGTAATTCAAGGGTTTGTAAATGCATTACAAAAAGGTATGAATTATGTCAATACACATACAGCAGAGGAAATTGCAAAGAAAATTCAACCACAGTTTGCAGAAACAGAATTAGAAACATTGACTAAAATTGTAACAAGATATCATGAACAAGATACTTGGAAAGAAGATTTAGTATTTGAAGAAAGTTCCTTTTATTTATTATTAGATATTTTGGAAAGTGCAGGAGAATTGGATAAACGACCTCCTTATGAAGACTTAGTAAATAATACCTTTTCTAAAGAGGCAGTAGCAAAATAGAAAGTAAAATGAAAAAACGCCATGTAATTTTTATACCTTCCATGAAATAGGGATGATATAAATTACATGGCATTTTTTGGAAAAAAGAATAAAGTAGCTTATTCTTCTGTAGTTTCTTCTACTGTTTCTGTAGTTTCTTCTGTAGCTTCTTCTTCCATTTCATCTTCGAAATCATCTTCAAAGTCATCGTCTTCAAAATCGAAATCATCTAAAGATTCTTGATTCATGTAACGGTATACAGCATAAGCGATAGCAGCAACAGCAGCGATAGCGCCAACAATTGCAAGTACCCATACTACAGCGTTACAACATTTCTTTTCTTCTACTACTGGTTCTTCCTTTTTTCCGAGAAGTTCTGCCAATTTTGCATTACTAGCAATGAGTTCATCAATTTTCTTCATGTACATATTCGCTTCCTTTCTTTATGAATCGTTTTTTACGTATACAGTATAACACTTTTTTGTAATATTTACTATAGTAAAATTTAAAAAATATTACGAAATAGTTAATTTTTTTAAGTTTGCAACAGAAGAACGCAACTTTTTTACACCATAATTGGAAAAATCTACTTCGACTTTATAATCATTTTCTATTTTTTCCATCGAAGTTACAACTCCGATACCGAATTTGATATGCAATACGGTATCACCTACTTCGTAAGAAATAGTTGTAGGTTTTGTTATTGCCTTGTTTAAAGTAGTAGTATTGTATGCAGGTTTAGAAGCATGATAAGTAGATGTCTGAGTAGGTTTTTTAGTAGGTTGGGTTGTTATTGTTGTTTTATAATTAAAGTTAGACGGTTTTGTAATATTTAATAAATATCTAGGTACTTCTTTAATAAAACGAGAGACAGCACTAAACTGTGTTTCACCACGCACCATTCGTTTGTTAGCAGAACTTAAGAAAAGTTCTTTTTTGGCACGAGTAATGCCAACATAGCAAAGACGACGTTCTTCTTCAATTTCAGATTCTGGATTCTCGGCAGTAATAGACATATAACTTGGAAATAGCCCTTCTTCCATGCCACATAAAAAGACATAAGGAAATTCTAGTCCTTTTGCATTATGCAATGTCATAAGAGAAACATAGTTTCCTTTTTCTTCTTCGTCTTCTTCAGAGGCAGCTTCTTCACCATTTAAACCACAGTATTCTAAAAATCCAGTTAAAGAAGGCAAGTCTTCTGTTTGCTCATATCGTTCTGCATAAGAAATAAGAGCATCAATATTTTGAATACGGTCTTCGGCTGTGTCAGGTTCTTCTGCTCTAAGTTCA
>CALASV010000425.1 GCA_937888895.1 uncultured Clostridia bacterium
CCTCTCGCAAATGCCCGGATCTTCCCGCGTTCTTTTGTCAGCAGGACGACCAGCTTATCATATTCCCCTACCGGTGCGGCAGACAAAACGATACCCGTCACAGTGCAGGTCTGGCTGCTCATGTCTCTCTCCTATCTTTCCGGCCTTCATCTCTTCATATTTATAAGCCAGATAATCTCGTATATCCCCGGTGTGTGCAAATCGATTCCAACTATCCATTTCCAATACCTCCGCTTCTTCCGTTCTGTGTATTCATAGAATCCCCGAAGCGGACCGGTACTATACTTCTTTCTTGTCGTATCCGAAATTTTTTATCAGGAAATCGGAATCTCTCCAGTCCTTTTTCACCTTCACCCAAAGTTTCAGATTCACTTTGGATTCCAGCAGTCTCTCAATCTCATAGCGGGCCGTGGAACCAATTTTCTTTAACATCGCTCCGCCTTTTCCGATGATGATTCCTTTATGGGAATCACGTTCACAAACAATAGTTGCTTCTATTTCTGCCATTTTTTTACTAAATTTCATTACGTCAATGGCAACTGCTATACCGTGAGGAATTTCATCCTCCAGACAACGCAATGCCTTCTCACGGATAAGTTCTGCCACAATCTGACGTTCCGGCTGGTCTGTCAATGTATCCGGGTCATAAAACCAAGGACCATAAGGAAGATATTTACCGATACACTCCAGTAATGTATCCGTATTTTTACCTTTTAATGCCGATACCGGCACTACTTCCGCGAACTGCAATTCTTTACGATAAGTATCTATAATGTGAAGCAGTTCTTCTTTTTTTACCGTATCGATTTTATTGATAACAAGAATCACTGGCGTTTTTATTTTTTCTAATTGTTCAATAATATGCTGTTCTCCTGCACCAATAAATGTTGTCGGTTCTACAAGCCAAAGAATCACATCTACTTCACTCAATGTTTCTTTCGCTACTTTTACCATATATTCCCCTAGCTTATTTTTTGCCTTATGAATACCTGGAGTATCTAAGAAAATCACTTGCCCTCTTTCATCTGTATACACCGTTTGAATACGATTTCTCGTTGTCTGTGGTTTATCTGAAGTAATCGCAATCTTTTGTCCAATTAAATGATTCATAAGTGTTGATTTTCCCACATTTGGTCGTCCAATCAATGTTACAAATCCTGATTTTATCTGTTTCTCCATATTTTCCTCATTCTCTTATCCTTCTTCTTATTTGACAAGAAGCGTTTAAAAGTGACAATCCTAACAAATAAGAAGAAGTACAGAATTTTTCATAATTAATAATTACATCAATGTTTTTACTGTATCAAATAATTCTTTACAAGCTTCTACTTTATTTGCAGAACCTACAGTACAACAATACCCTTCAGAAAGTACAGCTTTAAGCATTTCCTTCGATGCACGAATATCTTCTGCTGTTGTTCCTAATATTTCATCTCTCACTTTCTGAATCATATCTTCTTCGATAGACATTAAATAAGCATTAAAAGAACGACTACCTTCTGCTACTGGAGAAAGTGGAAAATCCATATTGCTCATTGTTCCAATAATATTTTTCGTCATTTCTCGTTCATCAGCTTCAAATTGTTCTAAATAGGAAACAACATTTTCATAGATTGCATTTGTTTCCATTAAATTAGGGTCACGATAGGAATAAAATGCTGTTTTACCATTGATACCAATCGTAATACCTGCACCATACGCTCCACCTTTGACACGAATTTCATTCCAAAGATATCCATAACTAAGAATTGTTTTCAATACTTCATAAGAACCATGATATTCGATACCTTTTTCTCTAAAATTACCACTACGAACAACATACTGTACTTGTCCTGGTGTTTTAAAACCTTCATTTTTCTTTTCTACTGACATCTGTAACAATGTTCCTGCAACTGCTTCTGGCAATTTTTCTAAAAGCTGTCCGATTTCTTGTTCAAAAATAGCTTTTCCTTCTGCATTTGCTGTTAAACTAAGCACAAAATTGTCTTTTGTAAATATCTTTTTGGATACCTTCTCTAACATTCCTGCAATTTCAGCTTGTTTTTCTTCGTAATTTTCTGTCAAATTTTTAATAAATTCATAGTAGCTAACACCTTCTGTCATATCTTCAAATGCAGAATTTTGACTATAATAAGAAGCAGCTCTATCCATTGCTACAATATGACCACTACCCATAAATTTCATTTCTAATCTAGATTTTAATTCCAATAAAATTTCTTGCATACGCTTTGCATCTGTAAATACGGATTCACAAAGAATTTCTGTCATAAATTCTATTGCTTTGTTTGTATTTTCAGCTAACGCTTTCATTGTAATAGAAATTTTTGGTTCAAATGCTTTAAAATCTTTCATGGTTGCATAAGTGAAAACAGTACTACCAAATCCACCAGTATACGTATTGATTTCATCTGAAAGTTCTTTATAACTATGCTTCTTTGTATCAACAATAGAAAGTACATTTGCTAATAATCCACAATATGGCACTTCGGAAAGTTCTAATTTCTTTGCATCAAATACTAACCTTATATAATTAATGCCATTTGTTTCAATATTATGCCATACAGCGTCTGCTTTTTTCTCTAAGAATTTTTCATTTTTATAACCTTTTGCTTTTTTCTCAATATCTTCAATCGAAAGCATCGGAATTTTTTCTAAATCTTCTTTCGAAGAAGGTTCTTCTTGATATTCCTTTAACTGTCTCGTTGCTGTTACTAATTCTTCTACTTCTTCTTTACTTAAAGATGCTTTATATTCTGCTAATTTTTCTTGTAATGCCTTTTCTTTTTCTGCATTTAATCCTACCTTTGGTTTTAAAGTGAGTACTGTACCATGGTTACTATCTAAGAAATACTTTTGAATTAAACTTTCAAAATAACCAGTATTCATCTTCTCTTTCAACTCGGCATACACTTGATTGGCATGTAAATACGAAAATGGTTCATTGTCATTATATAACCAACTACTCATCATATTGATGCCATACAAAAGACCTTTTGGAAAACGTCCAAAATCTGCTTCTTTATAACGAAATTCCTGTGCATTGATAGCAGCAAGTACAGAAGTTTTCTTTAATCCTTCTGTTACACATTTTTCTAAGGCAGAGCGAAGTGTTTTTAAAAATAAATCCTTTTGCCCTGTCTTTGCATTCTTTACAGAAACAGTAAAAAATGGTTGTAATACATCTCCATTATAACTTGTAAAATAATCTTCTCCAATTCCTGCGTCAATTAATGCTTGCTTTACTGGTGCTCCTGGAGCTGAAAATAATACTTGGTCTAAAATTTCAAAAGCAATACCTTCCATTAAATCAGCAGATTTTCCTGCTAAAATATTATAAGAATAATAAACTCCACTATCTCCATTTAATTCTTCCACGGAATAAGTTCTTTCTATATGTTTGATTGTATGAAACCTCTCTTGTTCTTTTAAAGAAGAATCTAAAGAAATCTTATCAAATTCACATAAATACTCTGTATCTAACCATTGTAAACGCTCTACAATATCCATATCACCATATAAATAAATATAACTATTTACTGGATGATAATATCTTCTATGAAAATCTAAATATTCTCTATACGTTAATTCTGGGATAAAATCAGGATTTCCACCAGACTCTACACCATAAGAAGTATCTGGGAAAAGTGTATTCATAGACTCTCTAGCAAGTACTTGTTCAGGAGAAGAAAATGCACCTTTCATTTCACTATATACAATACCATTATAAGTTAATTCATCGTCTGCACTTTCTAATTCATAATGCCATCCTTCTTGTTTGAAGATTTCTTCTGTCACATAAATATTTGGATAAAGTACGGCATCCATATAAACATGCATTAAATTTTTAAAATCCTGCATATTGCAACTTGCTACTGGATACATCGTTTTATCTGGAAAAGTCATCGCATTCAAAAATGTATTTAAAGAACCTTTTGCTAATTCAATAAATGGGTCTTTTGCTGGAAATCGTTCGGAACCACATAATACCGTATGTTCGATAATGTGTGCTACACCTGTAGAATTTTCTGGTGGAGTACGAAATGCAATCGAAAATACTTTATTATCATCTGCATTTTCAATCCAAACAACTTTTGCACCAGACTTATTATGCTGAAAATAATACCCTGTTCCTTTTACATCAGGTAAAGCCTCTGTTTTTAATAACGTATATGCTGTTAATGTTGTAAAATCCTTCATAATTTCCCCTTTTCTTTTTTAATAAAAAATATGCTACTGTCCCACAATATTCTTTTGTAGAACCGTAGCACACTTTTTTACCTCTTTTACTTTCTTGTGAGCATTCTTTCATATTCTTCAAAAAAACCAGATAATACTGGGGCCATTCCTACATATTCGCAACCGTAAGAAATTGTACCATCATCTTTTGGTGTTTTTCTAATAATCTGAACAACACAATAAAGCGAATTTTCGGGACTTCCCAATTCTAATTTCGCATTAAAATAATAATACATTGGTAAATCAGCTGTTGTAATAAATCCAAGTCCCAATTTGGATACATCAAAGACATGAATTGGTGTATTCACATCTATATTCTCTAGTGGTCCTTGACGGAATAAAGTAGAGACATGCAATTCTAAGTCGATTGGCAATCTCTTACTCCGTCTTTTTTCCCTCATCATATAAATCCCTTCTTCCATTTTCTACATTTAGGCTTTCCACAGAAAAATATAAAAAGCCTAAATGTATTTTAATTATATTTCTATCGTTTCCACTCCTTTATTACAAAAATACCCTATTTCTCCATTATAATATATTACTTCACTTTTGTTATTAATCAGATATTTGTAATCTATTCTTACTTATACCTGAATGGCTACTATAATAACTAATTGAGTCAAACGGATATTCGTAATCCGCTTCGCTACTTACTCATAACCGAATAGCTAC
>CALASV010000426.1 GCA_937888895.1 uncultured Clostridia bacterium
ACTGATACTTTAAAGAAGAACTACCACAATTTACAACTAAAATTTTCATTGTACTATCTCCATTTCTTTTCATAATACTCGTTACTTAAAACTTATCAGAATGAATTTTTTATTACTGTGCATTTGCTTGAACAGCTGTAATTGCAACTACACCAACGATATCTTCTGCGGAACAACCTCTAGAAAGGTCATTAACAGGAGCAGCAATACCCTGTGTAATAGGGCCATAAGCTTCTGCTTTTGCAAGTCTCTGAGCCAACTTGTAACCAATGTTACCAGCATCAAGGTCAGGGAAGATAAGAACGTTAGCCTGTCCTGCGATGTCGCTGCCAGGAGCCTTGGATGCACCAACGCTAGGAACGATAGCAGCGTCAAGCTGTAATTCACCTTCTAACTTAATATCTGGATATAATTCCTTAGCAATTCTTGTAGCTTCTACTACCTTATCTACATCTGCATGTTTTGCACTACCCATTGTGGAATGAGAAAGCATAGCAACCTTTGCTTCTTTTCCAACTAATAATTCAAAACTCTTTGCAGAGCTTCCTGCGATAGCTGCTAATTCTTCTGCATTTGGATTCTGAACTAAACCAGAGTCACCAAAGATAAATGTGCCATTTTCACCATATTCACAATTTGGAACTACAATCACGAAGAAAGCGGAAACTAACTTTGTATTTGGAGCTGTCTTTAAAATCTGTAAGCAAGGTCTTAATGTATTTGCTGTAGAATGACACGCACCAGAAACAACACCATCAGCATCTCCCATTTTTACCATCATAACAGCGAATGTTGTATAGTCTGTTGTTAAAGCTTCCTTTGCCTTTTCAGGAGTCATACCCTTCTTCTGTCTTAACTCTACTAACTTATCGATATAAGCCTGAAGTTTATCTGTTGTCTTAGGATCAATACGAGAAGCTTTAGAAAGGTCAAGACCTTCTGCATTTTTGTTGATTTCTTCATCACTACCAACTAAAATAATATTAGCATTTCCTTCTGCTAATGTAATAGCAGCAGCCTCCAATACTCTTCTGTCTTCTGTTTCAGGCAAAACGATAGTCTTCATATTTTGTCTTGCTCTTACTTTGATGTCATCAATAAAACCCATAATTATAGTTCTCCTTTCGTATATTCCACTTAATAGCAGAATAAATTCGTTATTATTTTATACATAATACTTCCATTTAATTATAGTCCAAAATTCTTCGTTTAACAAGAGTAAATTCATAAAAACATTACATTTACCTTACTATTCGTTATGCGAAACAATTTACTCCTATAATATCTTGTGCTAAACTACATAAGAACCAAAAATATAGTTCACACTATATCTTATACTATTTTTTGATAGAAAGTGAGTAATTATTATGATTATTACTGCAATTATTGCTGAATATAACCCTTTTCATAATGGACATACCTATATGGTAGAAAAAGTCAAAAAAGAAACCAATGCCGATTATATTATTGCTATTATGAGTGGTGATTTTACACAACGAGGACTTCCAGGCATCACAGATAAATTTACCCGTGCTAAAATGGCTACTGCTTGTGGTATTTCTGCCGTATTTGAACTTCCTGTTCGTTTCGCTACTTCTAGTGCAGAAATTTTTGCTACAGGAGCTGTATCCTTTTTTCAACAACTTTCCTGTATCAATTATCTCGCTTTTGGAAGTGAATGTGGTACACTCTCCGACTTTTCCAAAGCCTCTGATTACTTATTAAATGAACCAGAAAACTTTAAACAGTTGATTAAAGATTACCAAAAACAAGGTCATTCTTACCCAAAAGCCTTTTCTATGGCAATCAAAGAAACTGGACATTTAGACGATATTTCCCCTGAATTATTTTCTTCTCCTAACAATTTACTCGGCTTAGAATATGTAAAAGCTTTGAAACGGCTTGCACCTTCTATTCAACCTCATACGATTGCTAGAACTGGCACAGGCTATCATGATGCTCATTCCTCTTTTTCTAATGACTCTGGTACTTTAATCGCTAGTGCAAGTGCCATTCGTTCTATTTTAGAAACAAAAACTGGAAGTATTGCTACTGCCATGCCTCTTCTTCCCGAGCCTGCTTATCGTATCTTTGCTGATAGTTATGGAATCCATTCCCCTATTACGCTAGACGATTTTTCTTTGCTATTATCTGCACGACTTGCTACGGAAACAAAAGAAAATTTAGCTACCTACTTAGATGTTTCCAAAGACTTAGCAGACCGTATTTATACATTCCGAAATGATTTTTTACCTTTTTCTGAACTAATTCAAAAAATTAAACATAAACAATACACGCATTCTAGAATCAACCGTGCCTTGTTACACATTTTATTAAATATTACAAAAACCGAAGCAACTCCTTTTATCCCTTATGCAAGATTATTAGCACTACGAAAAGATGCTTCGCCACTTATGAAAGAAATAAAATCACATTCTCTTATTCCTATTATTACAAAGGCAGCAGATGCTTCCAAAGTCTTAAATCAAGAAGCATATAAGTTATTTTTAGAAGATGTTTTTGCTGCAAATTTATATTCTAGAGTTGCTAATAAATATCATTCACCTTATGTGCAAGATATTCGTCATTCTATTGAACTAATGTAAGTAAAAAATCTCTAGGAAGCACTTTATCTACAAAATGCTTCCTAGAGATTCTCTTTCTAATTCCCCATTTTTAAAAAATTTTCTACACTTCATAAAATTCAACCTTTACATTCAATCAGACTGCTTTTAATCTTCTTGATACATTCCTTCTTGCTCTGCTTCTTCTTGATATGACTGGTCATTATCTCCAATACTTTCTAAAGTTGGTGCTACATTCTCTTGTAAATCCCTGCGATTTTCTTGCACAATTCTTAAATTTTCTTCCAATACGGTTAACATATCTTCATTTCTCTTTTTCGTTTCATTATAAGTAATCGCAAGTACACTTTCCATTCTCTGAAACATTTCATCTGTATACTGAAGTGCTCCCGTTGTAATCAGTTCTGCTTGTTGCTGTGCTTCTGCATACATTGTTTCTGCTTGTTGTCCTGCCATAGAAAGCATTTCATTTGCTTGAAGATAAGCTTGTTGCATAATCTCACTTTCTTGTACCAACATTCCAGCTTGTCTTTTCGCATCTTCAATAATTCGTGCTGCTTTTTCCTCTGCATTAGCAATAATTTGGTCTTTTTGAGATACCACCCTAGCACAACGCTTAATTTCTTCTGGAATTTGTGACTTCATATCATCTAAAATTTCAAATATTTGGTCCTTCGACACAATGATTTGTGTTGAATTAAAACTAAATCCCTTTGGTTTACAACCTTCAATATATTCATATAATTCGTCAATTAACTGTTCAATCTTACTTTGACTCACTTTTTACCTCCCTACCTTTCTATATATATCATCTACGATACATTCCGGTACAAACTGACTAATATCACCACCATAAGAAGCAACTTCTCTTACAATACTGGAACTAACGTAGGAATATTCTACACTTGTAGTTAAAAACACCGTGTCCACAAACGGATTTAACTTATGATTTGTCTGTGCAATCTGAAGTTCATACTCAAAATCTGTGACCGCACGCAACCCTCTCACTAAAATATTTGCATTTTTCTGTCTTGCAAAATCCACTAAAAGACCATCATGCTTTTCTACTATTACATTAGGTAAATCTTTCGTTACACGACGTAACAATTCTATTCTTTCCTCCATCGAAAACATGGGAGACTTTGCACCATTCACTAATACACCAATAATTAACTGGTCCACTAACCTTGATGCTCGAACAATAATATCCAAATGTCCCAAAGTCACTGGGTCAAAACTACCAGGATATATGCCAATTCTCATACTACCTCTATTCTGAAAACAATTATTGTTTTCTTTTATTATAAATCTTTTCAATAACTTTTTCCTATTTTTTAA
>CALASV010000427.1 GCA_937888895.1 uncultured Clostridia bacterium
TTACTCAATCAGAAGTTCTTTTACAACACGGAACCGCGATTGTAGAGCAAAACCGTCAGGTAAATAACTTAGAAGAACAGAATGCTATACAACTTTCAACATTGGAAAGTATTTTACTAGAAGTTATTCCTTCGTTGGCTGTAGAACTTACAGAAACTATCACTGCGAGATTAACGAACGAATTTTCACATGGTTACGACAGCACAGAAAATCACAAGGAAGATTCAACGATAGAAGAAAATATGAAAGAAACCGTTGAAGAAGTTACCAACGAATTATCAGGAACACTGAAAGAATAAGGAAGGGGGAAGTATATATATGGCAACATTTATCGCGAATAATATTATCGAAGCAAGAAAAATAAGTCGTGAAATCGGACAGGCTAAGTACAGAGCATATTTTATCAAACTTTCGTATTATAAGAGTTATAAGGCAGATGTAGACGGTATTCTTGCAGTAGAAAATTGCAGGGATTGTATCGTTACAGAGTAATTCAAAAAGGAAAAGGACTTGCTGAAAAGCAGGTCCTTTTTTGATGAAAAGGAGGCATTTGTTATGGATTTACCAACACTAATAGTTGCTATGAGTATTCCATCAGCATTTACAGGATTTTGCTTTTGGTTATTGAAAAGAAAGTTAGACAAACAAGCAAAAGAAAGAGATAAGAAAGATGCTGCACGAAGAAAGAATGAAATTATTATCATTGAAAGTGTGAATGCTGCGATTGCATTAGGTGAAGCAACTGCAAGAGCAGTACAGCGTATTCCAGATGCTCATTGCAATGGAGATATGCATGATGCTTTAGAGTACGCTACGGAAATAAAACATAAGCATAAGAATTTTATTGTAGAACAGGGAATTGATGCCTTGTATTAAGGAGGAAACATGAAGAAAAAGAAAACAAGAACTATGGATATCGTTTTGCTTGTCATAGCAGTGTTTCTTCTGGTTTTCGTTGTTGTTATGACTTGGCTTTATTACAAAACTGGAGGTATTCCAGATACTTTATGTACTTGCGTATTCGCTATTTGTGGTGGAGAGTGTGGAATTATGGGTTGGATTAAAACAACCAAGGAACGACATCAAGAAAGAAAGTACGAACTGGAAGATAGGAAACAGGAAGAAATCATTCAAGAGGAGGAAGAAACTTTATGATATTACAGACATTTTTATTAGGATTGCTGATTGTGTCTACATTGACAGCATTGCTTACAGAAGCATTAAAGAAAGTGTTCCAAGAAAGAGATATAACGTATTATCCAAATGCTCTTGCTGGATATTCAGCAGTAGGTCTTTCTGTCGCAGTCGGTGTGGCATATATCATTTTAACAGATTTAAGGCTAAATGCAGAAATGGCAGTATATTTGATTGCTTTGATTTTCTTATCATGGTTATCTGCAATGGTAGGTTATGACAAGGTAGTACAAGCAATTTCTCAATTCAAGAAAGGAGCATGAGGTTATGACGGAATCACAGGCTAGACAAAAAGTAGTTGGTATAATGAATGGTTGGATTGGAAGAAGTAGAAAAGATGGAAGTCATAAGATTATCATTGATATCTATAACAACCATAAACCATTAGCAAGAAATTATGCAGTAAAGTACGATGATGCGTATTGTGCAACTGGTGTATCTGCGGCAGCAATCGAGGCAGGATTTACAGATATCATTCCTTTGGAGTGTAGCTGTCAGAAACAGATTGAGTTATGGAAAAAACTTGGACGATGGGAAGAAAAGGACGCTCATGTTCCAGAACCAGGAGACTATTTATATTATGACTGGGACGATAAGAAAGATTACGCTACAAAAGATAATACTGGACACGCAGACCACGTTGGTGTTGTAGAAAAAGTGATTGGTACTACAATTACAGTAACAGAGTGTAATATGGGTGATGGTTACGTTGGCAAGAGAAATCTGCAAGTAAACGGTAGATACATCAGAGGTTATGGATTTCCAGATTATGCATCGAAAGCAGATGAAAAAGATGTTGTGAATACTACAGGAAACCTTCAGATTGGTGATATTGTAAATTTCACAGGAACAAAGCAGTACATAAGTTCTTATACAGGAGCAAAGGAAAGTGCTTGTCGTGGTGGCAAAGCAAGAATTACTGCTATCAGTAAAGGAAAAGCTTACCCTTACCATTTGGTCGCTATAAAGGGTTCTACTTCTAAGGTATATGGATGGGTAGATGTAAAGGATATCGAGGGTGCTTGTGGCTGTACGGATATTACAATTAAGGTTGGAGATACTGTTACATACTCTGGAAATGTTCATTATACAAGCAGTTATATCGGAGCAAAGAAAAAGGCTTGTAAGGGTGGTACTGCTAAGGTAACAGCTATCAAGAAAGGTAATCCTTATCCATATCATTTAGTTCATATTCAAAAAGGTTGCACAGTAAATGGTTGGGTGGAATTTGATAAAGTAACTAAATAAGAAAATAAACTAATAATGTAAGTGTTGCTCTGTTCGTATCCTATCGTAATCCGATAGGATATAACAAAATACGCTATAAAATAACAAATGTTACACAAAAATGTTGAATAGTGTTATTTTATAGCGGAAGGAGCAACAACGTATGATAAAAATTTTACTATCTACAAAGCTCGGCGAAATTAGATGGACTCAAGCGGACTTGGCAAGGGCAACAGGGATTAGACCAAATACAATCAATGAATTGTACCATGAGTTAGTTGACAGAGTTAATTTAGAACATTTAGACCTTATTTGTGAAGCTCTGAATTGTGAACTCGATGAGTTGATTGTAAGAGTACCTGATGAAAAATCAAAGATTGTACATACAAAGAATGGTTCATTGATTTCGTCAGGTAAGTAGTGCTGCAACACTCTTACTATACAAAAAGGCGTTCACTTCATAATATGAACGCCTTTTTTATATTAAATGATGGAAGAACATTCCATGCTATTTATTTTTAAAGTTTTATCAAGATATTGTAAATCAAATGAATTGTCTATATAGCCTTGTTTGATAGTTTCAATGTATCGTTCTGATGGTTTGCCAGGTACATTGTGAGTATTCATAATATATACCATGGCTTTCTTTTTGCAACCGTTTATTTCTACCATTACATTTTGTTTAAAATAATAGTTTGG
Source organism: uncultured Clostridia bacterium (assembly GCA_937888895.1). Classification (GTDB taxonomy): domain Bacteria; phylum Bacillota; class Clostridia; order Lachnospirales; family Lachnospiraceae; genus SIG299. The sequence continues at coordinate 3,121 of CALASV010000427.1, forward strand.
AAATCCCTCATATCTATCAAGCTGAATTTCATCATAGTCTTGAATTTCCCATACCAATACTGGAACTGTATTTCCTTTTTTTCTGCGTATTGTTGCATGTGCATTAAATGGAGAACCTCTGTAAAGCAATTCCCAATTGTTCAATACACCAGTGGAATAAATTTTTGCATAAGGACAACGTAATGCCATTTGATTTAAGTTTAAATTACTGCCATACGCTACATATAATTTGCTCATGTGAATATCTCCTTCTCCCCGTTCTGCCGATAGGTCAGCTGATAGTTTATAATTTAAGCTGCTTTACACATCATGCCAGCTGATTTCTTTAATGGTGTCATAAGATGTAATCGGCAGGTTTTAAATTCTTCTCCAAAAAGTCCAAGTCTATGTGTAAGTATATTTCTCATAATAGTTACTTTTTGTTCAGCTGTATAGCCCTCCATAGAACGAAATACAATTCTTTCATTTGAAGTAATGGACCAAGCAGATATTGCTAAACAGAATTGAATGTATGCTTTGATTTTTCCAGCGTGGAGAGTTGAATTGAATAATCTAAATTCTACTGTTCCTTTTGAAAAGTATGAATGAAGATTTATACCATGGTAGCGAGTTTCATTATAATGTGTGTGGTCGATTTGTCCATAATAACCATCATTAGCAACACTATACCAAATACGTTCAGCATCATCTTTACTGAGTTGTTTGCAGGATTTCATTTCCTTTAAAATATTTTCATTTAGTTTTTTGCACCAACGACATTCTCTCTGGCCAATTTCAAGTGCTTCATAAATTAAATCCTGTCGAGCAATCATAAAGGTTACTAATTTTTTCAAAGAAGTAGGATTGTGATTTGCTCCATCAATATGAACATGAATACCACAACTAGCATTTGTTTTAGCACCATTTTCACGAAGTTTTCTTATGATATTTTGTAAAAGTTCAATATCTTCATATTTTAAAGGAGGGGTTACAAATTCTACCTTATATTCATCTATATTTTCATTAGAATTGTCATTTTGACAAGGATATATAGATGAATCTCTCATGATTTTCCAAACTCTTGATGCTTGGTCCAAAATAGTTCTGGTTTTATAACAAGTTCTGTTCGGATGAGATGGCGTAGTTCCTAAAAGTTCTCCAACTAAATCAGCAGCTTTTTGTCTTGAGATTCCTGTCATTTCAACTTCTACTCCAAATAATTGTTTTCCTAGCATATTATTATCCTCCTAAATGATTAACATATTGATTATTTTAATTAGTTTGTTTATGTTTATATATTACCATATTGAATGGATAAGTCAATACTTTTTTGATTAAAATAATTAAAAAGTTAATCAAAATAATTGACATTTAAATTGATTTAGTGTAGAATAGAGATGGAGGTGATAATTTAATGATTAAATGTAATTTATCAATATTGATGGGCAGAGATAGAAAGAAGATACAAGATGTATGTAATGAAACTGGTTTGGCAAGAAATACAGTTGCAAATTTATATAATGAAAAAGCAACAAGAGTAGACTATAAAACAATGGAAGTTTTATGTAAGATGTTTCATTGTTCCGTAGGAGAATTATTTGAATATGAATATGAAGATGAAGAAAAATAGTATTGTGTCTAATAAATTATAAAATAGTATAATTGTAGAAGTTGTTTTGTGATGTGTTTATGATGTTTGCATTCATTTAAAAGAAAAGTAATGAAAGTATTAGATACAAAATATGAGTAAAATTTAAGAAAAATTATACTTGTAAGTTTATAAAAAAGACGTTCTTACATTGCAGCTGAATAATCAAAAAAGTCAGTGAAAACACAATGATATGAAATTAAGGAAACAGATAATTATTTCTTAAAAAGATATAGTTATCTGTTTTTTATTTATCATTGTTTAGAACGAGTGGAGGAGTGGAAAATTACACCAGACCAATTTGTTACAGATGCAATTGTAGCGTTAGAAATTCTTTCAATAAGCAAAAAATAAATTGTTTTGTAGCAATCGTAGTATCATTATATTCTATAAAAGCAGGTAATGTTTTATATTCTTGATAGAATAAAGGGAGGTTACTTACTTGTTGTTCTGGTTTTTGGAATGGGAGAGCAAGAAATAAACCTTCCTTTTTTTGATAAGCAGTCGCTGGTTTGCATTTTTCTTTTGCTTCTTTTTCATATTCTTTTCTTTTTGCTTCGTAATCATCATTTTTAAAAATACTCATATCTATTTCCTCGTTTCCTATTTTATCAATT
>CALASV010000428.1 GCA_937888895.1 uncultured Clostridia bacterium
GATATGCATCAAGTAATTGAAGTTGCATTGGAATGTGTAGAAAAGGAAGGACTTTACAGATGAATTTAAAATTACAAAAGTTAATTGTTCTTTTCAATGAACGTAAAACATTTTTTAATAACCATCCAGAGAGTTATCGATTTATGCGAAAAACATTCGAAAAGAAATTGCCAGAAGGAACAGAGATTGAAGTGATTGTGAGAAGTCCAAAAGGAGAGAGTACTTCTACAATCATCAAAATTCAAAAAGAGGATAAAAAATTTATGGATAGTTTGAGTGATATTTTATCTTAATGTATCTAATTAATGAAACAGGGAATGGTTTACATTCCCTGTTTGTCATTTTGTGACCTGTAAAATTTCATTGAAATTTCATTGTAAATAGGAGCTTTTTTCAGTATAATTAAAATATAGAAAGAAATGATACTATATCTTTTCAAAAAATGATGTGAAGAGTGATAAAAAAGTGGAATACACACCAAAGCGTAAAATAAAGGATAGTGTATTTACCAATTTGTTTCAAGATAAAAAATATTTGCTTCAGCTATATAAGGCATTACATCCAGAGGATGTGGATGTAACAGAAGATGAAATTGCAGACGTTACTATCAAACATGTCCTGATTGATGCTGATTATAACGATTTAGGATTTTCTGTTGGGAATCGGTTAATGGTATTGGTGGAAAGTCAATCGACTTGGACTTATAATATTATTATTCGTGCCTTAATGTATTTGGTACAGACCTATCATGATTATTTCAAACGTACCAATCAAAATTTATACGGAAGCAAAAAAGTGAATATGCCAAAGCCAGAATTATATATGATATATACAGGAGATAAGAAAAAAATTCTTGACACGATTTCTTTATCGAAAGAATTTTTTAATGGAACAACGATTTCTGTGGATGCAGAAGTAAAAGTGTTGTATCAAGAGAATGAAAAGGATATTGTAGGACAGTATATCATTTTCTCCAAAGTATATAATGAACAGAGAAAATTATATGGAGTAACAAAAAAGGCAATAACAGAAACGATTCGTATTTGCAAAAATAGAAATGTATTGAAAGAGTATCTGGAGAACAAGGAACAGGAGGTTGTGGATATGATGATGACATTGTTTGACGATGAGCAAATTTTGAAGGCTTATGCAAAAGATATTGAGGATAGTACGGAGAGAAAAACAGAAAGAAAAACAGCAATACAATTGATTAAAAAAGGGAAAATGTCTTTGGAAGAAATTGCAGAGTGTGTACCATCTCTATCCATGGATGAATTGAAAGAATTAAAAGAAGAAGTTTTACAGTTAGAATAATCAATAAAATTTAATACTAAAATAACAGCATAAAGATGTATGGAATAGTACAGTGTAACAAAAAGCAGGAAACTGAACAGTTCTCCTGCTTTTTTTATGCTCTAAAATATAGTGAAAGGAGATAATGCGAATGCCGAATCCACATTTTGATATAAAGATTACACAGCGAAGCAAGGGACAGTCTTCTGTTGCAGGTGCTGCCTATCAAAGTGGGGAAAAATTGTTTTCAGAGTATGACCAAAAGTATAAGAATTATACACGAAAAGAGGGGGTTCTTTATACAGAAATTATGCTTCCAGCTAATGCTCCACCAGAGTATGTAGATAGAGGGACACTTTGGAATTCCGTAGAGGCAGCAGAAAAACAGTGGAATTCTCAATTGGCAAGAAGAATTGTATTTGCTTTGCCAAGAGAAGTGCCATTGGAACTGTACCCACAGATGGTAAAGGAGTATTGTGAGGAACATTTTGTTTCTAAAGGAATGTGTTGTGATTTTGCAATTCATGACCCAACACCACAGGGACATAATCCACATTGTCATGTGATGTTGACGATGAGGGGAATAAATGAAACAGGAAAGTGGTTGCCAAAAAGCAAAAAGGTGTATGACCTGGATAAGAATGGAGAACGTATTCGGTTTCCTTCTGGAAATTGGAAAAGTCATAAAGAAAATACAGTAGATTGGAATGAACAATATCATGCAGAAGAATGGAGACATGGGTGGGAAGTTGTTCAGAATAAATATTTAGAAATGGTAGGTAGTTTAGAGCGAGTCAATCTCCGTTCTTATGAAAGACAGGGAGTAGATAAAATTCCAATGGTTCATATGGGTTCTGCAGTAACACAGATGGAACGTGGAGGAATTGCAACCAATATTGGTAATCTAAATCGTGATATTCAATCTGCAAACCATCGAATGAAGTCGATTCGTCAAACAATTCATAGTCTAAAAGAATGGATTGTTAAACTAATAGAAATGCAAAAAGAAATGGTTGCAGAACTGGAGAAAGAAAAGCAATCTCCTACTTTAGTTGGATTACTTCAGGATTACATAGCTTTGCGAAAAGCAGAACGAAGTCATTGGTCTAATTTTGGACAGCAGAAAGGGACAGCTCAAGACTTGAAAGTAGTTTCTCAAGCAATGATATTTTTAAAATCTCATGAATTGTTTACATTGGAAGAATTGGATATTGTTTTACTTCAAATGAAGGAAAAGGCAAGTACAATTAGTACAGAAATGAAGAAAACAGAAAAACGGATGAAAGAGATTGTAAGTATTCAGAATGCAGTTGCAGAGTGTGAACAGTATAAAGCTATTCATGATAAATATATAAAAATTGGTTGGAAATCAGCAAAAATAGTTTATGCAGAAACACATAAGATGGAATTAGATGTTTATAATAAGGCGTTTTATTATTTGAAAAAGAAAGGCGTGGAACTTTCTATAGATGGGAAGATTTTTCAGAAAGAATATGATGCTTTGCAAAAATTTTATGGAGAACAAGAAGAAAAACTTGCTGTAGTTCAAACGGAATTAAAGCCTTTCAAAGAGATTCGTTATTGGGTGGATAAAGTTCTTACCACAAAGCAGAACGTGGAGAAAAAATTAGAACCAAAATATTCTATGACAGAAAAAATGGATTATTACAAGAAACAGGTAAAAGAAAAACAAATACAAAAAGAAGTACAAGAGAAAAAACAGAATCGAGAACTTTAACAACAATTTATGAAATTATTTGTTCATTGAATAATGAGTACATAGAAATAAATGATAATATTGGTTTTATGAATGGAAGTAATTTTAAAAGGAGAAGATTTTGGGATGTTTATTTGGAACAAGAGAATAGTAAGTGTTTGCAAGCAGTTGTCATTTTTCGTATGAAATGTCAATTGCTTTTTTTGTTGGAAAGGAGCGATAGATGAATGTATTTGAAGCAGTTAAGTCATCAGTAACTACTAGACAAGTTGCTGAACTGTATGGGATTCGTGTAAAACGCAATGGCATGATAGTTTGTCCATTTCATAACGATAAAAATCCAAGTATGAAAGTAGATAAACGATTTCATTGTTTTGGCTGTCAAGCAGATGGAGATGCGATTGATTTTGTTTCTAAATTGTTTGGATTGCCAGTAAGGGAAGCAGCAATAAAAATAGCAGATGATTTTGGAATTTCTTATGATAACAGGAGAAAAGTTTCTGTTCGTCCTCGGATTCGAGAACCTACTTCTGAGCATATCTATGAAAAAGAAGAAAAAGATTGTTATAAAGTGTTGATAAGTTATTTTCATCTTCTAAAAGAATGGGAAAAACAGTATGCCCCACGACAGGAGGAAAAGTGGCATCCGTTTTTTGTGGAAGCCTTGCAAAGAAAGTCTTATATAGCATATCAATTGGACATTTTATGTTATGGTTCTTTAGAAGAACGGAAAGAATTGGTAGTAAAACAGAAGAATGAGGTGGTGAAACTTGAACAACGAATCGCAAAATTGGCAAAGCACAGTGGAAGAAGTGAAAAATAGCCTAGAGCAGACACAGAAAGGGAAAGTAGCTAATTCAGTCACGAATTATAAACGAGTATTACAATATGACCCATTGTTAAAAAAGGCTATCCGAAGAAACCTTTTGACGGAACGAATTGATATTGTAAAGTCATTAGGCTGGTATCGTGACAGTACTACGTTAACGGATGTGGATATGAAATATTTGTTGTTATATTTGGAGCAGAATTATGGATTAAGTGTGGAAAAGAAGTTGATAGATGCTGTTACGATTATTGCGAATGAAAATCGGTATCATCCGATTTGTGATTTTTTAAATCGTTTGGAATGGGATGGAATCGAACGGATTCGTTTTTGTTTGCATCATTTTTTAGGTGCAGATACAGATGAGTATACATATGAAGCTATGAAATTATTTTTGTTGGGAGCAATTGCAAGAGTATTTCAACCAGGATGTAAATTTGAAACGATGCTTTGCTTAGTTGGTGGACAAGGAGCAGGGAAATCCTCTTTTTTTCGTCTTCTTGCGATAAAAGATGATTGGTTTACGGATGATTTGAAGAAATTAGATGATGAAAATGTGTATCGCAAAATGCAGGGACATTGGATAATTGAAATGTCAGAAATGATGGCAACAGCCAATGCGAAGAGTATTGAAGAAATTAAATCGTTTCTTAGCCGACAAAAGAAACGTATAAGATACCATATGAAATGCATCCAGCCGATAGAAAAAGACAATGTGTCTTTGGTGGTTCTTCGAATACATTAGATTTTTTACCATTGGACCGTACAGGGAATCGAAGGTTTGTACTAGTGATGGTATATGCAGAACGTGCAGAAGTACATATTTTGGCAAATGAAAAGGAATCCAGAGCCTATCTTCATCAAGTATGGGCAGAAGCCATGCAAATTTATCGAAGTGGTAAGTTTCGATTAAAATTTAGTTCTGCTATGGAAGAAGTATTAAAAGCCCGTCAAAGAGAGTTTATGCCAGAAGATACGAAAGCAGGGCAGATATTGGATTATTTAGAGAGTTATTCGGGAACGATGGTTTGTTCCAAACAACTGTATCGAGAAGCATTGGGGCATAAATACGAAGAACCAAAACAATGGGAGCTTCGAGAAATCAATGATATTATGAATCATAGCGTAGAAGGTTGGAAAGCGTTTAGCAATCCTAGACATTTCCCAAAGCCTTATCAACGGCAGAAAGGTTGGGAACGTGAAAAACAGCCCGACAACGAGAACGACAATTTTCAGAAACTAAGCGTAGAACAAATAGAACAGTTACAACTTCCCAAAGAGTGGTTAGAACAAAAAAGATAGTTTGTTGTCGGCTTGGTTGTTAGGCTAGTTGTCGATTTAGTTGCCAGGAAAAAGATAAAACTATGTGATTTTTACTGGGTTTTTATTTCTTTGACAACCTTGACAACCAAAATATAAAAGAAAAAAGAAATAAGTAAAAATAAGAAAGCTTACATAAGGAAAGAGGTTTTTCGATGTCGGTTGTCAGAACTTCGTTGTCAGCCTTGTCTTAGTGGGCTTTTTAAATATATGCTTTTGTAAATTTATGGAGGTAGATAGATGAGTGTACGAAATGAAGTAAAATCTTATCTCATGCGAGAAGGAGTTACGATGCAAGAAGTATTGAAAAAATTATCAAAACAGTATGGTTGGAGCAACAGTATTTCCAATCTTTCCTGTAAACTTCGCAGAGAAACCTTGCGTTATAAAGAGATGGTAGAACTTGCTGATGTATTAGGTTATGAAATTGTATGGAGAAAAAGGAGATAAGGAGTATGGGAAAAACAGTACCTATTTGGGAAAAGACAAATTTAACATTAGAAGAAGCAGCTGCTTATTCTGGTATTGGTATCAATAAGTTGCGAAAATTGTCCGATGATGAAAATTGTTCCTTTGTTCTTTGGATTGGCTCAAAACGTTTAATTAAACGCAGAAAATTGGATGAATATACGGAGAAAGCATATTCTCTTTAATTAGATAATTCTTGTTTCCTAATCTTATAGAAAACACATTGACATGGTTTTAATGCATTGATAAAATAAAAAGTATGGATTAGGAGGGATAGAATGAAAATTAAAGAAATTGTTGGAAATTTTAATACAACTCCATTTTTGTTTATTGGTTCAGGTATGAGTCGGCGATATTTAAATTTGCCAGATTGGAAAGGATTACTGAAACATTTTGCAGAGGTGATTCGAGAAGATGAATTTGCTTATGATTTTTATGAAAATAGGGCAAAAGGAATGATATGCAAAGTAGGTATTATGCCAAAAGTGGCAGAGTTGATTCAGAAAGATTTTGATGAGAAGTGGTTTCAAGATTCTTCTATACGGCTTGTAGGAAAAGAGGAATTACAGTCAATTCATAATGGATTGTCACCATTTAAGGCAGAATTAGCACATTATATAAAAGAGAAAACGGTTGTTAATGTAGAGTATCAAAAAGAAATAGATAAATTGTCAGAGATTTCGGAAAAAAGCATTGCAGGTGTTATTACAACAAATTATGATTCTTTTTTAGAAGATTATTTTAAGGGATTTTCTAGGTATGTTGGGCAATCACAATTAATTTTTTCTGCCATTCAAGGTGTTGCAGAGATTTATAAAATTCATGGTTCTGTGGAAGTTCCAAATAGTATTGTTATCAATGAAGATGATTATATTTGTTTTCAAGAAAAGAGTATGTATTTAGCAACAAAGTTAATGACTATTTTTATGGAATATCCTATTATTTTTATGGGTTATTCTATTAGTGATAGAAATATTCAAGGAATCATGAAATCTATTTATGGATGGGTATTTGGTTTTTCTGGAAAGGTTCAAATACTTGCACCAGAAAGTGTAAAAAAACAGTATAAACAGATGATTGTAGATGTAGTGAACAATGATAATTAGTAGAAAATGATGATACAAAAGGGAAGTATTGATATAGTTTAAATTAGACTTATGAAATATGAGGATTATTGGAGAATAAAAAGCTATAAAATTACAGATGTTTATATGAAATGAAGATTTTCCTTTAGCATAAAGTGTGACAGATAATTTTTTATCTATAACTTTTGGAAAACAAAATATTAATTATTTTAGAAATCTTCTTTTTTGGCTATTAGTAAAATTTATTAGAAAATATAATAAAGGAAATTATAAGTAGATTTATAGATTATGTATTAAGGAAGGAGCAGTAACGTTATGGAGAATAAATTAATAAATATTGGACAAAATAATGTTATGGCTAATTTTGTTAAAACAGATGATATATTGAAAGATATGTGTGGAATTATCGAATCTTCACAAAAAGCTGTTTATCAAGCAATAAATACTTCTCTTGTACAGAGAAACTGGTTTATTGGATATCGTATTTCAGAGGAAGAACTTCAGGGAGAAATTCGTTCAGAATATGGATTAAAGATAATAAAAAAGCTATCTAAAGAATTAACAGAACGATATGGTAAAGGATATGATAGAAGTAATCTTTATCATTGTTTTCGATTTTATAAAATGTTTCCTAAGATTGTCGACACACTGTGTCGACAATCTGGAAATTTATTATCTTGGTCACATTATCGAGCATTATTACAAATTGAAGATGAAAATGCTCGTGCTTGGTATGAAAAAGAAGCATTAGAACAGACTTGGAGTGTAAGAACTTTACAACGTAATATTTCATCACAATATTATTATCGTATTCTTCAAACTCAGAAAAAAGATGTTGTTGAACAAGAGATGAAAGAACTAACAAGTTCATATCAAAATGATAAACTTGAATTTATAAAAAATCCTGTTATTGCTGAGTTCTTAGGCCTTTCGAGCAATACAGATTTTACAGAAAGTGACCTTGAAAAGAATATTCTTTCTAATTTACAAAAATTTTTGATGGAACTTGGAAAGGGCTATGCTTTTGTTGCAAGACAACAGCATATTCATACAGAAAAACAAGACTATTATATTGACCTTGTGTTTTATAATTACATACTCAAATGTTTTGTGTTGATTGACTTAAAAACAGAAAAGATTTCACATCAGGATGTTGGGCAGATGGATATGTATATTCGTATGTATGATGAATTAAAACGGAGTGAGGGAGATAATCCAACAATTGGTATTGTGCTTTGTTCTGATACTGATGAAGATATTGCACGTTATTCTATTTTACATGGAAATGAGCAGTTATTCGCTTCAAAGTACAAATTGTATTTACCAACAGAAGAAGAGTTAAGAGCAGAAATTGAAATTCAAAAAGCAATGTTTTATCTACAGCAGCAAGAAAAAGAGGAAGGTTAATTTACAGTATTTGATATAATTTTTAGTTTGTAGTTGAGATTTTATTTAGTATATGATACTCTAATTTAGACCGTAGGAAGGCAAGGGTAATGCCTGAATCTAAATATTCCATTGGCGGGTAGGTCGCTATAAAAATAGCTACCTATTTTTTGGTTTGCCCGACATGGGCGTTCTCTAACGGGTGAAAGTCCCGAGTGTGC
>CALASV010000429.1 GCA_937888895.1 uncultured Clostridia bacterium
TTGAGCTATTCTCCATCCAAGAGTTTCGCTCGTGATATGTTCCTGTTCAGTTTCTACACACGAGGAATGGCATTCGTGGATATGGCATACTTACAGAAAAAGAATCTGAAAGATAATGTGCTTACATACCGAAGAAAGAAAACAGGACAATTACTGTCAATCCGTTGGGAGAATTGTATGGAAAACATTGTGGATCAATACTCTTCATTGAGTTCGCCTTTTCTCCTTTCGATAATAAAGGAACCAACCGGAAATACCCGAAAACAGTATCATAATGCCTTGACACTTATAAATCATAACCTAAAGGCAATTGGTAAGGAGTTGGGGTTAACTTTGCCTTTAACAATGTATGTTGCACGCCATTCGTGGGCGAGTATTGCCAGAGATGAAGGGATTCCAATATCTGTAATCAGCGAAGGAATGGGACACGATTCTGAGAGTACTACACAGATATATCTGGCCTCTTTGGAAACGCAAGTAATAGACAAAGCCAACAAGAAAATACTGAAATTATTATGAAAGCTATGATGAGAATGCTCGTCTTCTTTCGAAACATGGAATGGTAGAGTATATTACTACAATGAAGTATGTGGAAAAATATCTCAAGCAAGGAATGAAAATCTTGGAAATTGGTGCAGGTACAGGTAGGTACAGTCATGCTTTAGCACAAAAAGGTTATCAAGTAGATGCAGTGGAACTTGTAGAACATAATATTGAAATTTTCAAGAAAAACACTATGGAAGGTGAAACTGTTACAATTACACAAGGGAATGCGATGGATTTATCTATTTTTGAAAGCAATACTTATGATATTACGTTGTTACTTGGTCCAATGTATCACTTATTTACAACAGAAGATAAGTTGAAAGCTTTATCGGAAGTGATACGAGTAACTAAAAAAGGTGGTATTATTTTTGTAGCATATTGTATGGGTGATGCAAGTATATTATCGTATGGATTTATTCGTAGTAAAATATATGATATAATCGAAAAATGTATGATTAACACAGAAACATTTGATACTTTTTCTAATCCATGGGATATTTTTGAGTTGCATCGAAAAGAAGATATAGATAATCTTCGTTCTAAGTTTCATGTTACACAACTTCACTTTGTTGCTTCTGATGGTTATACGAATCATATGAGAGAAACCGTAGACCAAATGGATGATAAAATGTATGAATTATATTTGAAATATCATCTTGCTATTTGTGAAAGACAAGATATGATGGGATATTCTCATCATACGCTAGATATATTTAGAAAGGAATAAAAACATGAATATACATATAAGAGAGGCTGTTATAGAAGATTGTGAGCGTATTCGTCCACTTCAAAAGGAAATTGCTGATTTGCATTATAATGGTAGACCAGATTTATTTAAGAAAGAAGCACGTTATTTTACAAAAGAAACATTTGCAGAGAGATTAAATGATAAAAAGCATACTGTCTATATTGCCGAAACGGAAGATGGTAAGGTGGTAGGATATGCTTTTGCTTGGATTATTTCTTGCAGAAATCACTCAACATATATTGATTTTGATTGTTTTTATATTGATGATATTTGTGTTTTAAAAGATTATCAGAGAAATGGAATTGGAAAAAGATTGTTTGAATGTTGCAAACAAAAAGCACAAGAGCAGAAATGTAAAATGCTTGAATTAGCTGTTTGGGGATTTAATAAAGATGCGATTGCTTTTTATGAAAGTTGTGGAATGATAGACCGTATTCGAAGAATGGAATATAATTTAGATAATTTTTAGATATTTCAGATTATAGTATTATAAGAAGCGAATGGAAAAAGCAAAATGTTTTGTAAAAATATGGGCTTAGTACAGTTATATAAATTTGAGTTAGGAGGAGTAAAGCGATGATAATAAAAGATAAAGAAATTTTATTAAAAAATGGACAAAGATGTATTTTACGAAGTCCTAAATTGGATGATGCAGAACAATTAATTGAGTATTTAAAAATTTCGGCTGATGAAACAGATTTTTTATTGAGGTATCCAGAAGAAGTAACTATAACTGTTGAAAAAGAAAAAGACATATTACAGTGGTTTATTGAATCTAAAAGAGATTTAATGATTATTGCAGAGATTGATGGAAAGATTGTTGGTACTTGTTCTCTTTCTTCCATAGGTCAGAAAATAAGAGTTAGACATAGATGTTCTATTGGAATTGCTTTGTATGAGAACGTTTGGGGATTGGGAATTGGCACAGCTTTATTAAGTTTGTTGATTGAAAATGCTATTAAAAACGGATATGAACAGATGGAACTTGATGTTGTAAGTAGAAATGATAGAGCAATTAGATTGTATGAAAAAATGGGATTTGTAAAATGTGGAGATAAACCAAAGGCAATGAAGCATAAAAATGGAACATACGATGATTTAATTATAATGGTAAAGCTATTATAATAAAAATATAAAAAGCCAAGTGCGATTATTTTATTCTTGGCTTTTTATTGTTTAAAAAAGTTATATAATTTCAAATAGTTACATTTACCATTCTATGGTATTCTTTTGTTTTTTTAATTCCTTTAGTTGTTTTTGAAATATAATAAGTCCAATCAGCGAAACTAGAGAAAAAATTCCCCAAATAATACTAGCTGTCCATGTTTCCATAATAAAATACATTAAAATGGCACAAATAGTAGATACAAGAAATAGAAAGAACCAAGGTTTTCGTAGTTCTTTATAATAGTTTTCTTTATCTTCATAAGTGGTATGTAATTCAAATGGTGTTCCATCGTTTAACTTTTCTACGATAAGTAATTCTTTATTGAAAGTAGTACTAGTCGTGGATATTTTTCCACCTTTTTCTGCCCATGGGCGAACAACAACTTTACCAGCGGAATAATTGAGATTGATATTTTTAAAGAACACACGATAGCCACAGTCCTCTAAAAAATGAACATAATCATCTGCATTTTGTTTGGACTTATTTCCAATATATTCTACACAGTATTGGTATTGGTTTGGAGAACATTCTTCAAATTCATACATAGATATCGTTGTATTTGTAAGTCTTAGTCCGTTTTCTGCCATTTTATTAAGCCATTTTTCTTGGGATAATAATAAACCACCAAAAAAGCGATGAAATTTTTTACTCATATAGATTCCTCCTCTATAATACTAAGTGCAATTGTAGTTAATTTTTGTATACGAAATAATTCTTTTTGTGCCACTTCTTTACCAAGTTCTGTAATACAATATTCTTTTTTTCTATCTTGTTCTGTACCATAAGGTTCAATCCATTTTTTTTCTACTAAGGTGTTTAAAGCACCATAAAGGGTACCAGCTCCTAATACTAAACGACCTTCTGTTTTTTCTTCAATAAATTGCATAATGGCGTAGCCATGTTTTGGTTTATATAGGGAAAGAAGAATAAAAAAAGTTACTTCTGTAAGTGCCCCACCTTTTACATTATCTTTCATGATAACTCCTTGATAACTATTACGTTTACTGTAATAATATTATATCACTAAACGTAATAGTTGTAAAGATAGCATTTTATATAAAAGTGGTCTTGTCTTTAGTATTAATGACTTTAATACATATATTATGGAATTAAGATGTTTTAAATAGATTATTACTTCAAGATATGGTACAATTGAGATATTATATTTGAGAAAGGCGTGGTTACATGAAAAAAACAAAGAATGAATGGATGGTAACATTTCGTGATGAGGCTGATAAGATTTTGGCAGTGGCATTCAAACAAGTGGACAAGAAAAAGAGAGCAAATATAATAAACAATACCATTAAGCAGTTTAGTATTGATATTATTGAAAAAGTTAAAAGAATTGCTCAAAGTGAAAAATGGAATAATGAAACATTGTTAAATGAAATTTTGTTGATTACATATGCTTCTTATATTGTAATGCTAGAATATAGAAATAAGGTGTGGTCTTATGAATATATGGCATTTGCACGAAGAATAGGAGAATTATGGGAACCATTCTGCAAATTACCATTTGAATATCCTGTAAAAAAGTTAACATTGATTAAATCCCCAGATTTTAAGGAAGTTCAAGCAGGTATAAAAAAGAAAACATTAGAGTATATATCACTATTGGATATTACTGATGATGAGAGAAGAATTTTAAATTATTATTATGGTATTCCATGGAGTTTGGTTGATAGTGGTGGAATTAAATTAAAATTGGATTTACATTTTGAACAAAATGGAATTCATTATAATTGTGATTTTAAGAGTGGATTTAGTTCAAATGAGAAAGGAAATGCAAATAGATTGCTACTCGTTGGAAGTATTTATCAATCACTTGGAAGGAATGAGAAAACAATTTTGTTTGTAAGACAAGAGGAAGAACAAAATAATCATTATTTGCAGACTTTAAAAAATTCACCTTATTGGAGTTGTTATTGTGCAAATGATTGCTATTCAAAGATGGCTGAATTTACTGGATTTAATCTTAGAAATTGGTTAGATAATAATGTTGATTGGAAGAATGACATAAGTTTGGAATTTAAAAAACATTTGGAAGCTAATGACTTGATTCGATACTTGACGTGGTAAAATGCAAGAGGTACAATATACATATTTAAGAAAGGTGGTTATTAAATGAAGGATGTATATTGTTCATATTATACTGAGTCAGAAGATATAACTTCTTATATGGTATCAAAGATAGGAATATGTGCAAATGACTTGATATTAGAACCATCAGCTGGAGAAGGAACTTTTATTGATGAAATATTAAAACGAAAGGTCAAAGTTAGAATAGATGCTCTTGATATAAATGAAAATGCAATAGTAACAATGAAACAAAAATATTCTAATATACCTGATGTAACTGTTAGACTTGCAGATACACTTTTTGACAAGATATTAGATGATTATGCTAATAGTGAGATATGGTTAAAGAATACAGATATTTTTTTAGATAAGCAGTTGGATTTATTTAGTTCGGAAAGTGGACATTATGATAAAGTAATTGGTAATCCACCATATGGGGCATGGCAGACTCTTGAAAAAAGGGAATTGTTAAAGAAAAAGTATGTTGGTCAGTATGTAAAAGAAACATATACTCTTTTTTTATTAAGAAGTCTTTCTGTATTAAAAAATGGTGGTAGATTATCTTTTATTGT
The DNA here is from genome assembly GCA_937888895.1 of uncultured Clostridia bacterium. Lineage (GTDB taxonomy): Bacteria > Bacillota > Clostridia > Lachnospirales > Lachnospiraceae > SIG299. Next base: position 5,114 of record CALASV010000429.1, read on the forward strand.
TCCAGATACTTTTTTATTTCTTAATATGCATGAAAAGTTGCGTAAGATTTTACTAACTAATACTAAAATTGAAGAAATCCTTATTTTTCCTTCTAAGTTTTTTCCTGGTGTAAGTTTTGGATATTCCAATTTATCTATTATTACTTTAGAAAAAAGTGATAGAGATGAAGCATTGGAAAATACTGTAAGAATAATAAAAGGGTTTAAATCATCAGAAGAATTTGAGGAAGTGTTGAAAAGTAAATTTCAAAGGCATCATAGAATATTTGAATTAAAACAACTTGATATTTTCACAACAGAAAAAAGTAGATTTATTCTTGCTGATGACGAAATATCAACTATGATAGATGCATCTGATAAGAAACTTGGAGAAATGGCTTCTATTGTAACAGGATTTTATTCTGGAAATAATAAAAAATTTATATGTTCTAAGAATGAAAATGTTAAGAATTCTAAAGGATATAATATAATTGATATAACTAAAATAGTTGATACAACTTCTTTAACTGGTGTAGCTGGAGTAGAGGAAGCATATGTTCCTTACATAAAAAGTTCTTCTTCTACAAGGTATAAAAGAATAGATGATGAATGGTTTGTGAGATGGGATGTTGAAACGATAAAATTTTATAATGATGACAAAAAAGCAAGGTTTCAAAATTCACAGTTTTATTTTAAAAAAGGAATTGCAATTCCTATGGTCAAGTCGAAAGATATGAAAGCAACATTGATGGAGAATCGTGTGTTTGACCAATCAATAGTTGGTATTTTTCCAAATGATGAAAAAGATATGTATTATGTTTTAGCGTTGATGAATTCAGATGTAATTAATAGATTGATACATATTATAAATCCTACTGCAAATAATTCATCTAATTATGTAAAGCAGTTGCCATATAAAGTTCCATCATTAAAGGATAGAAGGAAGATTGAGGAGAATGTTGAGGAGATTCTTTCTTTGAATATTGTTGAAGATAGTGAAAGAATAGAAAAACTTCATAGACAAAATAGTGAATTGATTGAAAAAGCATATTCGTAGATAAAAAGACACTATTTGGTGTCTTTTTTGATATTATCAATTTTACCGAAAATATGATTTTATTACAACAATAAATTAAGGAGTGAAAGTATGAATCAAATATATATACCTTTAAAAATGAAATCTTTGGTTGACAAAAAGCCATTTACTATGGATGGGATTGGTATGTCTGGTAATCAAGTATTGCTATTAAAAAATGTATTGCTTTCTCTTTTGTTTGAAATCGTAGATATAGTAAGCAACAAGTATCTCAAGAAGATGCAGTAAAGATGAAAAAACTTGTAAAAAACATATAAGTTTGTCAGAAAATATGTTATAATGGATACATAATGAGCAAATTTTGTTATGTAGAAGTATAAAATAGTTTTGAATGTATATTTTTGTAAATATTGATACGATTTTAGAAAAGTGTTATAGAAGGGAGAGAAAGGTATGAAATATCAATTAGCGATTTTTGACTTAGATGGAACTTTATTAGATACATTAGAAGATTTAGCAGATAGTACAAACTATGTATTATCATTGCATAGTTATCCTGTTCGTACTTTAGAAGAAGTAAGAAGGTTTGTTGGAAATGGTATTCGAAGATTGATAGAGCAAGCCGTTCCTAAAGGAGTAGGAGAAGAAGTAGTAGATACATTATTCGCAGAGTTTATTTTATATTATAAGGAACATTGTGCAGATAAAACAAGACCGTATGATGGAATTATAGAGTTGCTTCAACATCTAAAACAACAAGGAGTAAAACTTGCAGTTGTGTCTAATAAGGCAGACCATGCAGTAAAAGAACTTTGTGATACGTATTTTCCAAATGCATTAGAAATTTCTGTGGGAGAGCGAGAAGGCATTCGCAGAAAACCAGCTCCTGATACCGTAAATGAAGTATTACAGTTGCTTCAGATGAAAAAAGAACAAGCTGTTTATATTGGGGATTCTGAAGTAGATGTAGCAACAGCAAAAAATGCAGAAATGGACTGTATTGCAGTAGATTGGGGATTTCGAGATAAAGATTGTTTGCAAGAAGCAGGAGCGACAGTAATTGTCTCTACAACAAAGCAAGTAGAGAAACATATTCTGCAATAGTAAGTTGCTTATGAGTAAGTATAAATTGCGAATATTCACTTGACAAATATTGTTTAGACATACTTTTGTTTTTTATTGTAATAAAAAAATAACACAATTTTTTTAACAAAAGCATAAAAAATTCATATAATAAGAAGAAAATGTTTAGAGATGAAATGTTATGACAATGAGTAATGTAAAGCAAATGAGTTTAAGTGAAATTTTGGAAAGTACTCCACAGGCAGAAGCAATGGTAAAAGGTAGTGCTTCATTTCCGAATTTAAATGGCATGGTACGATTTTATCAAACGATGAAAGGCGTACTTGTACTAGCAAATATTATGGGATTGCCAGAAGGAACAGAACGATGTGAAAATCCAGTACTTGGTTTTCATATTCATGGTGGAGAAAGTTGTACTGGGACAGAAACAGACCCATTTGCAGATTCTTTGACCCATTATAATATAGGAAATTGTCCACATCCGTATCATGCAGGAGATTTACCTCCATTATTTGATAATCATGGCTATGCATTTATGATGGTGCTTTCTGACCGTTTTACAGTAGAAGAAATTATTGGTAAAACAATAGTGATTCACTCTGGACCAGATGATTTTACAACACAACCAGCAGGAAATGCAGGAAAGAAAATTGCTTGTGGAGTTATTCAAGTTGCAAACAATAGAAAATAAGTAAGTCAATCGGATATTCGTAATTCGCTTCGCTACTTACTCATCATCGAATAGTTATTATTGGAGATTGGTCAAATGGGGTTGTCGCACTAAGTAAACTTCATACAAGATATAGAACAATTTCTTTAAGTGAAGGACTATATCTTGTTTCCTTTTTGCTTAGTGCGACAGCTCCATCCTTAATATATAAGAGTGATAAAACCTTTTCTAGTAAAAAATAATTGCTTTATAAGTTCTACTTATAAAAATAAGTTCTTTTTTTAAAAATAGAATGGATTGCCAAATATCTTTAAAAATGATATGATATATAGTAAATAATGTAACTAATCAATGATTATAGAATATACTAAAGGAGAATTTTCATGGAATTATTATCATTAGAACAAGAATTAAAACAAAATTCTTACCCTGGTAGAGGAATCGTAATTGGAAAGTCAGAAGATGGAAAATATGCAGTAACTGCTTATTTTATTATGGGTAGAAGTGAAAATAGCCGTAATCGTATTTTTGTAGAGGATGGTGCGGGTATTCGTACACAGGCATTTGACCCATCCAAGCTTAGTGACCCAAGTTTAATTATTTATGCACCAGTACGTGTACTTGGTAATAAGACTATCGTAACAAATGGTGACCAGACAGATACTATTTATGAGTTAATGGACAAGCAGATGACATTTGAACAGGCACTTCGTACAAGAGAGTTTGAACCAGATGCACCAAACTACACACCTAGAATTTCTGGTATTATGCATGTGGAAAATGGTTCTTATAACTATGCAATGTCTATTTTAAAGAGCAATCAAGGTGACCCATCTAGTTGTAATCGTTTTACTTTTGCTTACACAAATCCAAAGGCAGGAGAAGGCAGATTTATTCATACATATAAGTGTGATGGAAATCCATTACCAAGTTTTGAAGGCGAACCAAAATTAGTTGCTATTTCTGGTGATATGGATAGTTTTGCAGATATGATTTGGAATAGCTTAAATGAAGAAAACAAAGTTTCTTTATTTGTTCGTTATATTGATATTGCAACAGGTGAAGTAAAATCCAAAATTATCAATAAAAATAAATAGGAGAACAAAAGGATGAAAGAATTAGAATTAAAGTATGGTTGTAATCCAAACCAGAAACCAAGTAAAATTTATATGGAAAATGGCGAACTTCCTATTACTGTATTAAATGGAAAGCCTGGTTATATTAACTTTTTAGATGCTTTTAATGGTTGGCAGTTAGTAAAGGAATTAAAGAAAGCAACAGGGCTTCCAGCAGCTACTTCCTTTAAGCATGTTTCTCCAGCAGGTGCTGCTGTTGGTCTTCCATTAACAGAAGTAGAAAAGCAGATTTATTGGGTAGCAGATTTAGGAGAATTAACACCACTTGCTAGTGCTTATGCAAGAGCAAGAGGAGCAGATAGAATGTCTTCTTTTGGTGACTTTATTTCTCTTTCTGATGTATGTGACGTAGCAACTGCAAATTTAATTAAGAGAGAAGTTTCTGATGGTGTGATTGCTCCAGGCTATGAACCAGAAGCCTTAGAAATCTTAAAGGCAAAGAAAAAAGGTGGCTACAATGTTATCCAGATTGACCCAGATTATATTCCAAATCCAATCGAACATAAAGAAGTATTTGGTATTACGTTTGAACAGGGTAGAAATGAACTTGTGATTGATGACGATTTCCTTGGAAATATTGTGACTGATAATAAGGAACTTCCAGAATCTGCAAAGATTGACTTAATTATTTCTTTAATTACATTGAAATATACACAGTCTAATTCTGTTTGCTATGTAAAAGACGGTCAGGCTATTGGTATTGGAGCAGGTCAGCAGTCTAGAATTCATTGTACCAGACTTGCCGGATCTAAAGCAGATAACTGGTGGTTAAGACAGTCTCCACAGGTTATG
>CALASV010000430.1 GCA_937888895.1 uncultured Clostridia bacterium
CGCCAATTGCGATAATAAACAAAGGTAAGGCAAACGCTAAACCATCAATAATTACTTTATCCAACATTACTTCTTACCTCCCTTATTACTTTTTTCTTCTTCTTGCATTTTATCTTTTGCTCGTTTTACTTTATATTTAATAAATTCTCCACAAGCACTAAATAATAAAATTAAACCTGCAATTACCGATGCAATTTCAGCATCTAATCCAGCCGTAGCACTCATATAAGTACTACCTTTTCCAATCGTAGATACAAGGAAAGAGGAAAATAAAATACCAATTGGATTGGAATTGCCAAGCAATGCTACAGCTATCGAATCATATCCTGTTGCTGCAAGCACTTTTGGTTGCATCGAACAAAAATATCCTAAATAATAAGTTGCACCTGCCAGTCCTGCTAATGCTCCTGAAATCAACATTGCCATTACCATATTTTTTCCAACATTGATACCTGCATACTGTGCTGCTTTTCTGTTAGAACCAACAGCTTTTAATTCATAACCAAACGTTGTCTTATTAAAAATAAATCGAATCACAAATGCTACAATAATTGCTAAAATAATACCAAGAGGAATATCAAACTTATATCCTCCAATTTGTGTATTCATCAATGTCAATCTTGCTGCATCACTTACATTTTTTGACTGTCTAGAAACAGGGTCTACATATTTTGTATTGATTAAAAATGCTACGACATATTGAATAATATAGTTAAACATAATCGAAGATACTACTTCATTGATATTAAAACGATATTTTAACCAACCAATCAATGCACCTACAATTCCACCAACAACAATAGAAATAATAATGACTAATGGCTTTGCAATCGGTGCTGGCATAGAACTATATCCGATAAGTACAGAAGAAACAAAACCTGCTGCCAACATTTGTCCAGAAATACCAATGTTAAATAACCCTGCTTTCAAAGCTACAGCTACACCTAATGCTGCAAAAATCATAGGAGTCCAATAGTTCATAAAGCTAAAGAAATCAGTTAACATACTCTTTCCACCAGCGTATCTCGCCTTTGGCAAAATACCAGAACCTTGCAAAATATTTCCATACGCTGAGAATGGATTTTTTCCAAGAATAGCAATGACAACTGCACCTACAATTAAACTCAAAAGAATAGCAAAGATTGGAATTGTAATACTCTGTCGTTTTTCATTTCCAAGTAGTTTTACAAAAAATTTTGTGATTGGATTTGTCTTACGGTTCATTTACTTTTTCACCCCCATCATAAACTGTCCTACTTCTTCTACGGTTAACGATTTGGCATCTGCCGATTTCAAAATTTGTCCATTATAAATAACAGCAATCGTATCAGCAAGTCCCATAACTTCGTCTAACTCTAAAGAAATAAGTAAAATAGCTTTTCCTTTATCTCGTTCTGCAATAATTTGATTATGAATATTTTCAATCGCACCAATATCAAGACCTCTCGTTGGTTGCACAAAAATAATCAACGAAGAATTTTGCTCTACTTCTCTCGCAATAATTGCCTTTTGCTGATTACCACCACTCATCGAACGAACAATTGTCTTATTTCCTTGTCCACTACGAATATCATATTCGTTAATCAAACGTTCTCCAAATTCCTCAAATTTCTGATGGTTAATAATACCTTTCTTTGCAAATGGTTCTTGATTATAATTTTTCAATGCCAAATTGTCACTTAATGTAAAATCAAGCACAAGTCCATATGTCTGTCTATCTTCTGGAATATAAGAAATACCTGCTAAAATTCTCTCTCGAATTGTATCATTCGTAATCTCTTTTCCATTTAATTTTATCGTACCAGAAGCAACAGGAAGTAATCCTGCAATCGCATCAGCTAATTCCACCTGTCCATTTCCAGATACACCAGCAATCGCTACAATTTCACCAGCACGAACTTTCAAAGAAGCTTTCTTTACTACTTCAAATTTATTTTCATCGACTACGGTTACATTTTCTACGGAAAGTACTTCTTTTCCATACTTTGCTTCTTTCTTTTCTCGTTCAAAAGATACTTCACGACCAACCATTTTATTAGCCATTTCTTTTGTCGAAGTAGTTGCTACATCCAAAATATCAATCAATTTTCCTCGATTCAAAATAGCACAACGGTCTGCTACCTTTTTAATTTCCTCTAATTTATGAGTAATTAAAATAATCGTCTTTCCCGATTCCTTTAATCCTTTAATAATTTCTAATAAAAATTCAATTTCTTGTGGAGTTAAAACTGCTGTAGGCTCATCAAAAATCAAAATTTCTGCTTCACGATATAACATTTTCAAAATTTCTACACGTTGTTGAATCGAAACAGGAATATCTTGAATTTTTTTCGTAGGGTCTACTTCCAAACCATACTCTTTCGAAAGAGCAGCAATTTTTTCATTCGAAGATTTTATATCTACATACGGGAATACACCTAAAAATCGTTTCATAGGCTCTACACCCATAATAATATTCTCTGCTATTGTGTAATTTGACACAAGTTTAAAGTGCTGATGCACCATTCCAATATTTAATTCGGTTGCATAATTTGGAGAAGAAATGACTTCTTTTTTTCCTCTCACATAAATCTCACCCTCATCTGGCTCGTACATACCAAACAACATACTCATCAGTGTAGACTTTCCTGCACCATTTTCTCCGAGTAATGCGTAGATTTCCCCTTTTTTGATTTGAATTGTTACATTATCATTCGCTACAATTCCCGGAAATCGCTTTGTAATATTCCTCATTTCTACGATATATTCCGACATACGCTTCTCCTTGTCCCTTATAAATAAATATAGGAGTTATCGGAAAAAAGAAATTTTCAACAATATATAAAATCAACCTATATATTGTGATAAAATTTCATTTCCCGACAACCCCCTTATTATTATACTTATGCTTCTTTCTGTCAATTTCTCCTAGCACTTATAACAGTGAAAGAAATTTTTTATAAACCTGTAAATGCATCCGAAGTTAATCCATTAAAGTTTGCTGCTGGAACAATGTCTCCAGATTTTACTTTTGAAAATGCTTCTTTTACTTTCTGTACTGTATCATCAGATAACTGATGTCTACCAGTTTCACTTACAAAACCAGTAGAATCTGTATCAGCACCAAGTAAGAAATTTCCACCCTTAAATGTACCATCTTTTACTGCATTAAGCTGACGTTCTACATTCATATCCATAATCTTTAATGCAGATGTAAGGATAATGTTTTTATTTCCACTTACACCGTCATCATACTGGTCAACATCACAACCAATACAATATACGTCATTTGCTTCTTTTGCTGCTGTAAATACACCATTACCAGATGCACCAGCTGCTACAAACATAATATCAACGCCTTCTGCAATTAAAGCTTCACCAACTACTTTACCAGTTGCTTCATCAGAGAAGTTACCAACGTAATTTCCACCTACATTTGCACCAGTAACATCTGTACCTGCATAAGAAGCAAGTTCTACAATTTCAGCATTTGTACCATAGTGCTTATTTGCATAATTTACGCCAGATTCAAAACCATACTGATAGTTTACGTTAGATGGGAATGCAATACCATTAACTACTGCAACCTTTCCTGTCTTTGTTTCCATCGCTGCTGCAATACCTGCACAGAAACCACTTTCCTGTTCCTTAAATGTCATCGCATAAATATTGTCAACCGATGTTTCATTTCCAGCATCATCCGAAGGATTAGAGTCAACTAAAATAAAGTCAACTTCTGGATTTTCTGTCGCAAGTGTAGCAATACCTGCAAACTGGAATCCACAACAAACAATAACATCATAATCAGCTACGATATCTGCTACTGCTTGTACTGCTGCTGCAACGTCACCAGTTTCTTCTCTAACTGGAGTAACTGTTGCACCTTCATTTTCCTCAATAAATGCTAAAATACCATTGTAATTATTTTCGTTGAAACTTCCGTCATCAACACCTGATGGAGAGCTTACGATAGCAATCTTTAATCCTGTAGCTTCGCTTGTTTCTCCACTTTCTTCTGCGCCACTATTTCCACATCCTACTAATAAAGACATAGTCATAACGAGGCACATCATTGCCGCTAAAAACTTTTTCATAGCGTATTTCCTCCTTCATAGGTAAATAAAATATATACAAACGCCGCTTCTGCAGCGAATGTGACTTAGTTATCTTCTGCAAACCATTTTGCAAGGCTTTCTGTAAATGG
>CALASV010000431.1 GCA_937888895.1 uncultured Clostridia bacterium
AAAATAGAGTATAGAAAACAATTAGATGATTTTGTTAATATTAAAGAAGAATTTAATATAGAGAAAGAAAAAAGTCAAATTATAGAACAATGGGAAGAAAAAGCAGAAAAAGATTTTAAAAAAAGTTATATTTCAAAATTAACAGGGATAATTTGTTTAGTGATAGCAACAATATTAGTAATTGCGATTAGTTTATTGGGCATGAAACTAGACTTCTTTCATACAATAGCACAGACAAAATATTTTCGATTAGGATTTATGTTAGCATCTATATCTATCATAATTACTGGAGTTTGGACATGGTTTTTGTTACGGGATGTAGAAGAAAAAAGAACAAGTAATAATTTTCTTAAGAGTTTAGTAATCATAGTAGCTTGGGCTGTTTTATCATATTTGGTTATTTTGGTTTTATGGGGGAATGAGAGTGTTCCAATTGCTGGTGGAATTGTAGAAAAATTAGCACAATTATCATTTTTAATTTTTATTGCTCTTATGGGTGCTCTTGGTCTTACTTTAATTTTTAGTTTTACCGTATTAAAAACAGGTTTTATTAAAAATAGAGCAAGTAAGTCGAGTAAAAAAATAATAGAGAATATAAAGAATGAAGAAAAAGCAATGAAAGGAGTACTAGTAAATAAATATAAAAATAAGAAAGAAGAAATTGACAATTATTGTAAAGTACAATCGGAGATAGAGGAAAATAAAAATAAGTTAGGAGAGAAGGCAGAAGAAATCGTTGAGAAAAAGAATGAGGCACAAGCATCAAGTGGAGAACTTTATTTAGGTAATTGGTATACAGATTTAAAAATTCCTTTTATGATAAAATTCAAATATCAAAATAAGCCTATTGTATTTTTATATAAACCAACAGAAGGAAGTACTACTTTGCCTGAATATTTGTTTAATTTTGTACTTTCTATGTCTACTATTTTGGACTGTATGAATCCAAAGGTTCAAATTCATATACTGGATTATATTTCAAATGGTACAAAATTTGATAATAAGAAGATTAATGGAAAGGATATTTATCAGAGAGCACTTGGTGATGATGAGAGAAAGCCAATTGGACAAAGAAATACTACATTTGGTGATGATGAAGAAGGACCAAAGGGAGGAAAGAAGAATCAAACTACAAAAAGCGGAGTAAATCAATTTAAAATTGAAAAAAATCAAGATAGTTGTTTTGATACATTAAAAATTGAAGTAGAACATCGGTCAAAAGCAACAGAAAATGCATCCCAAAAGGAAGCTCGTTTTATGTTTTTTCTGATTAATACGATGGAAAAGAAAAAAATTAATTGGAATGAAGACTGGTGGATTCAAATTACACTTTGCCTTGAGCATAATATAATTCCTATTTTTTGTGTTGCTGAAGATGATTGGGAAAAAGAAAAGAATATTGATTTTTTTGAAAAATTAAAAAAATATGGAAAAGAAAATCATATTTATTCCATTAAGCCAGAATTAGAAGATAGTTTTTCTTTAGATTAGTAGAGAGAGAAAAAAGGATAGGAAAGGAAGTGTAGATTTATGTATTCCTATAAAGAATATATGAAAGAATGGTTAGGAATAGAGATACAACAATATTCAGAAAAAAATAAATCACAACAAATGAAATCGAGTCACATTATATGTTGTCCAGAACCTTTAGAATTTATCCAACAATTTGAAAATATTACATCAGTAGATGATGGCGTAAAAAAAATGGAAGATTTAAAAAAAGATTTTAAAAAAATTGACAATTTTGTAAGTGATAATGAGAATATATGGTTTCATACGACAAAAGAAGGTGTAAATTTACGTTTAGGAAGAAATATAGATGGTACGATAGATGATAGAGTGAGATTTGGCGACGATATTGTACATGGTGTTATAGTCGGAAGAACAGGTGCAGGAAAATCTGTTTTTTTAAATCATTTCATTATGACAATGTTATATGAATATGCCCCATGGGAATTAGATTTGTATTTAGCAGATTTGAAAAAAGTAGAATTTAGTAGATATATGTCTAAAGTACATACACCACATTTAAAAACTTGTGCTGCTACAGGAGAAATTCGTTATATGCTATCTATGTTGCAACATTTATATGATTGTATGTTGGCAAGACAAAATTTGTTAACAAAAGTTGGATTACAAAAACTGAGTGAATTTCGAGAACAGTTTGATGTAGTATTACCAAGAGTAGTTTTAGTAATAGATGAATTTCAACAATTGTATCAAGAAGCAAATAGTAAAGAGGATGCAAAAATTAGGAGTTTAATTTATCGTATTATAAAATTAGGACGAGCGACAGGATTTCATTTGATTTTTGCATCACAAGAAATGAATCGTGCATTAAACGCTATGGAAATGGCAAATTTTAAAGCAAGATTTGCGTTATCTTGTGATGCAGAAGTATCTACGGCAGTTCTTGGAAACTCTAAAGCAGCAGATTTAAAAGAACGAGGCAGGATTTTAGTCAATATTGGTGGTAGAGATGAAGAAAAAAATGAAGAGTATATAGTTCCTTATATTGAATCAGAAGAAAATTATTTTTTTGAAAATCTTGCTAAATTGAAAAAAAAGGCAGAAAATTATGGTTTTCAGAAAAAGCAAACATTTTATCAAGAAGATGAACAAGAGAAAATAGAACAATTTGCTGAAGTTTTGGAGAAAGTGAAACAAACTCGAGAGAACTATATAAAAGAAAAGAAGTACTATGAAGTGATTACTTTAGGTCATGGAGTAGTTTATAGTGAAAAAAAGCATAATTTGGAACACTTTTTTATGAAAAGAGAACGAGATAAAAATATTCTTGCAATATGCAATGAGATAGAAGATTTAGCCTATATTCAAAAGATGTTTGCGATGAACTTTCAATCTTCTCCAAAACAGTATCAACACATTTATTTTGATTTTTGTGGAGTATTGTCAGAAAAATATAAGATTATCAACGATATTCCTGAAAGCATATTAAGAATAAGAACAGAAGACCAATGGAGTGAATTTAAATCGTTTTATGATAAACGACAAGAATTATTAAAAATTGTGAAGAGTGCAAAAGATAAAGATGATTGTTGGGAAAAATATACAGAGTTATTTTTTGATGATTGGTGTAAAGAACAACAGGAAAAAGAAGAAAAGGAAAAAGAACAACAGAGTCAATCAAAGGATACAAAACAAGTAGAGTATAATCAATGGTTAAAAGCGTATTATCAGAGTGCTTGTGAACAAGGAAAAAGTTTGGGAGAAATTTTTCCTTCTGATTTTTCAGATAAGTGGAAAAAAGTATTGGAAGATAACTATAAAGAGCAATTTGAAAAGTTAAAAAAAGGGAAAATAGAAAAAATTTATAATGAATTTGAGAACAATGGAATAGAAAACATATTTCCTCCTATCGTTGTTTGGTTAAGTGGATTAGATTATTTGAAAGAAAAAGTGCCAAGATATTTACCAGAACTTTTAAAGACAGGTATGGATGTTAATATGTTGTTTTTGTTATTTTCATCTTCAGCTAATCCTGAGTATATCGAAAGTACATTGATACAACATTGTGAGTATTTGTTTGCAAAAGGAGAAGAAACAAATATTTATCAGCGATTAAATATGAATTTTGGAATGAAAAGTCAAAATGATATTGCTATTGACTTTAAAATGAAAAGTAGGGGAATAGAGAAGGCTTTTAAGAAATATAAAGTAGAATGGAATGATACTAAAGAAGATGAAATTGATTTTGATGCTTTATTTTAAAAATGTTATGGTATAGGAGTAAATATAAGTAATTAAAAATATTGATATTAGTGATTAAATGTGTTAATATATACCCAAGGAGGAATTATTATGAACACAACAAATATTACTAATTACAAACCAAAAGAGTTTGCTGAATTATTAGGTGTTTCTGTGAAAACATTACAGCGTTGGGACAGAGAAGGCATTTTAAAAGCAAATCGTACTCCAACCGATAGGCGTTATTACACTTATACTCAGTATCTACAATTCAAAGGAATACAAACAGAAACTGATAGAAGAGATATCGTTATTTATGCTAGAGTTTCTACAAGAAATCAAAAAGATGATTTACAAAACCAAGTAGAGTTTTTAAAACAGTTTTGTAATGCAAAAGGAATGATTGTAAATCAATGTATGGAGGAGTTTGGGAGTGGACTCAATTATAATCGTAAAAAATGGAATAAACTAT